>JBFFOS010000080.1:0-12595 GCA_041574375.1 Woeseiaceae bacterium | reverse complement strand
GCAGATAAACGAGATCACCCATTGGTGCCCGGTAAGAGCGCGAGATTCGTGTCACTCTCGCATCCAGCCCGACTCCCGCGCCGTTGGCGAAGTAGCGGCCATTCATCAGTCCGACATCGATGAGCCGCGCCTGTTCGTTCTTCGGTATGCGGTCGGCAAGCAGCGTCGTCGCGCGCTCCCAGTCGAGTGGGATGTGGCATGCTTTTGCGAAATCGTTGCCGGTGCCAGTAGGGATGACGCCCAGTGCGGCATCGCCATCCGCACGCATGATGCCATTCGTTGCCTCGTGGACGCTTCCGTCTCCGCCTGCGACGACAATACGACTGATTCCGTTGTCGACCTGTTTGCGAACCTGCTCTTCGAGGTCACCAGCGTCTCGACTTAAATGGACCTCGAGCGGAAAATTGCCTGCTCCAAGGAGCTCCCGAATACGCGGTTCGCGCTTTCCGGCGCGTCCCCGACCGGCGGTTGGATTCAGGAACAGGTGAACAGTCTCGGCTGGCATCTGCCGATGCTACAATGCCGCGGACTCTTCCCGCAAAACGGTCTGCCTGATGTTGGAACTTGGCGTTAAGTTTTTGATTAGCTATTTCGTTGGTTCGCTCATGGGCGCGATGATCATGGGCAAGCTGCGCGGTGGTGTCGATATCCGCACGATGGGCAGCGGCAATGCCGGGGGAACCAACGCCCTGCGGACTCAGGGCGCACTGTTTGCGCTCGGTGTCGTCATTGTGGACGTCGGTAAAGGCGTCATTGGCGCCGGCATCGTCCCGGGGTTGAGTATCCCTTTTGTGCCTGAGGATCCCGAAATCTCGCGGACATGGCTGACGCTGGCGTGCGCCGCGGCGGCGGTCTTCGGCCACGTCTGGCCCGTTTATCACGGCTTCAAGGGTGGCAAAGGTGGAGCGACCCTGGTTGGCACGCTGGTGATACTCGCCCCGAAGCTGATCATTATTGTGTTGCTGGTGTGGGGCATCATGCTCGCGAGCACCGGTTTTGTAGGGCTTGCTACGATGACGGCGGCATCCGCTTTGCCAGTCTGGCTGGCTTTTACTCGATTGCCCGATGACCAGCCCCTGTTCATCTACCTGGCCGTCATGGCGATGTTCGTTATCTACTGGCATCGCTCGAATATTGGGCGGATGCGTGCGGGAACCGAAAATCGGAATACCAAGGTCATGGTGTTTGGCCGGAAGAAACCAACAGGCACCGATGATCAGTCTTGATGCGGGAGCCATACGAGGCGCGTTGTGTGAGGACGTTGCGACCCGCATGTTCAGTTTCGAGGTATTCTCGGAAATAGAGTCGACGAACAGCTACCTGATGCAGCAGGAAGCCCCGCCGCCGGGGCAGGCAAGCGTCGCGCTTACGGATAACCAGACCATGGGTCGCGGTCGCCATGGCCGAACATGGCAATCTCCGCCGGGCTCCGGACTGTGTGTATCCGTCGGATTCACGTTTGCGACCCAGCCCGCAAACCTGCCCGCGCTGACGCTCGCAATAGGGTTGGGTGCCATTGCTGCGCTTGAGGGTCTCGGCGTGTCCGGAGTGCAACTTAAATGGCCGAACGACCTTGTCGCTGGTGAGGGCAAACTTGGTGGCATTCTTACCGAAACCAGATCGCACTCGTCGGGCTTGATATCGATAGTCTCGGGACTTGGCATCAATGTGGATCTCGGTCAAAAGGCTTGCGCCGGTGTCGAGACAGACTGGGCGCACGGCGTCGCGGATCTTGCCGGGTTCGTCGATACCTTGCCGTCTCGTGACTCGCTGGCAGCGCGTTTGGCAGACGGGCTCTGCACAACATTTATTGATTACGAAGCGGGCGGCTTCGAGCACTTCGTTGCAAGGTGGCCGGATCGTGACTGGTTGTTCGGGCGAGCGTTGACGGTCGAGACACCCCAATGTCGGGTTGCCGGCGTGGGTGCCGGTATTGCCCGGGATGGTGCGCTGCTGGTCGACACGGGAGCCGATCGGGTCAGCCGCGTCACATCGGGTTCTGTTGTCATGGCGGGTAGTCGGAAGGCGGAGGCATGAAAGCGCTGCTGATGGATGTCGGTAATTCGCGCATCAAGTGGGGTGTGCTGGACGACGGCGAAATAAAACGGACGGGACACATTTCGCAGGAGCGCATTCGAGAAAATGGCTTGCAGGTTCTGACGACGAAAATTCCAAGACATGTCGACGATGTGTTTGCGAGCAATGTCGCTGGGACCACATTTGCGACAAGGTTATCCGGGGTCGTCGGGGCACATTGCGATTGCGATGTACGTTTTGCGCGAACGGAGCGTTGCGGGTGGGGCGTCACGAATGGCTACACGCAGCCGCGCCGGATGGGGGTGGATCGCTGGGTGGCCATGATCGGTGCCTGGGACGAGGTCGGAGCGGCATGTATTGTGGTGGACGCTGGTACCGCAGTGACCATAGATGCCCTGGATGACGAGGGCATGCACCTTGGCGGGCAGATCATTCCGGGGGTGGCAACGATGGCAAATTCCCTGTCGTCTGCGACCAGCGACATTCCGCCAGTTCGTCCTGCGCCTGGCCGTGGCGTAGCCGACCTGGGGATGTTTGCTCGTAATACAGCGGCAGCCGTTCGCGAGGGTGCACAAAATGCCGTTGTCGGTGCGGTAGATCGCGCAATACGGACCTTGCAATCAAATGCTTATCAGCCGGCCGTCGTCTTGACCGGCGGAGACGCGTCGCGCATTCTTAACGCGCTTTGTGAAACACCGTTGCATCGCCCGCATCTCGTTCTTCGAGGCCTTGCACGCATGCTGGACACTGCCTGATGAAAAACCTGTTGCTGTTGCTGGTTCTCGCTAACGTGCTGTATTTCATGTGGAGCAGGTTTACGACTGAAGACCCGCAACCCGGTGTCGCCGTGGTCGATGAATCCGATCTGGGCCCACCGCTGCAGGTGACGCTGGGACAGGGAAGCGATACCGTAGCCAGTGCCGGGGCGGTTTTGGGACTGGGAGAGCCCTCTGATCTGGAAGCCGTGGTCGGCCGCTCCTGTGTAACGATCGGGCCGTTCAAAGTTAGTGGTGATGCCGATTCAGCTGCTCTCGAATATGGAAACGAGGGCATGAGAACTGTGATGCGGTCCGAGCAGGGACAGATCTTCGTGGGGCACTGGGTACAGATTCGTAATGTTGCCGATGAAGCTACCGCCAAGGACATGCTCGAGAAGCTGATTGCAGGTGGCCTCAACGACGCATATCTCGTCCGCACAGAGGACGAGGGCCTCAAGATTTCGCTGGGGCTATTCGGCGACATCGAAGGTGCCGAGAAAATCGAGTTGCAGGCAAGGTCGCTGGATCTGCCCGCCGATATTTCACCGCGGATGCGGGAAGGAACGGTGTTCTTCGTCGATATCGGACTTCCGCCCGGCAAGGGGGCGGGAGCGATCGTCGAGAAATATGGCGAGGAACTCGTCGCGATGCGGGATGCGGCCACCTGTCCGCAGTAATTCCTGCAGTTGGCCCTTGTCAGGGGGCTGCAAAAAACTAATAATTCGCCCCCCTCAGCCGGAATAGCTCAGTTGGTAGAGCAGTTGATTTGTAATCATCAGGTCGCGGGTTCGACTCCTGCTTCCGGCACCAAATACCCAGAGGCCCCCTTTCCGGGGGCCTCGTGCGTTTGTGCGAGGTAGAACTCACCCGCAACTTACAGCTCACGCAGGGCCTGGGCGACCGGTAGTCGTGCGGCGCGAATTGCCGGGAAGAAGCCGCCGACAATCCCGATGATGAGCGCCGCCTTCATACCCTGCACCAGCAGTTCCGGCGTCACGGCGAAATCGAACACGACCTGGCTGAAACTCTGACCGTTCAGGGTGGACGCCGTAAAACCGTTGAATGCGAGGTACGCGAGCAGTCCGCCGAGCAAGCCTCCCACCAGGGCAAGCAGAACCGACTCGACGATTGTCGATAACAGCACGGCCGTCGGGCCGAAACCGAGCGCGCGCAAGGTTGCGATCTCTTTGCCGCGAACCGAGACGGATGAATACATGGAGTTGAGCGCGCCGAACACTGCGCCGATCGCCATGAGTATGGTCAGCGGATAACCGATGAGCTTGATGAACTGTACGAGGCCCTGCGATTGGGACGAGTAATACTCCCGTTCGCTCATCACGTCCGAGTCGATACGCGGATCCTCATCGAGCGCCTGTCGCAGCGTCTCGATGCTGTCCGGGCTTTCGAGTCGTACGCGTACCGACTGGAATGAGTTGCCACGGCGATAGGCGCTCTGTAAAACGCGAACGTCGGTCCAGAGCTCTGATTCGGAAACGCTGCCACCGGCGTCGAATGTCCCGACGATGGCCCATTCGGTCTGTCCGAAGCGGATCGTGTCGCCGACGCCGAGTCCCATAAACTCCCGTTGCGCCGCCCGGCCCACGACGATCTCGTTCTTGCCGGGCTCGAACATGCGGCCGTCCGAGATGCGAATATTGTCACGGACTTCGAATGCGCCTGCCTGCACTCCGCGAAACGGCACATTGGCATCCGTCTGGTTCGAGAGCTTTTTAACGTCCGTAATCACGTACAACTCGGCGGACATGATCGCGTTGTCGCCGTCCTTGAGCACGCCCGGGGCGTTCCCGATGATCAGCGTCTGTTCGTTTGACAAGCCACTGTTGAGCTCCGAGGTCGCGCCGCTACGCATGATGACTGCAGTGTCGTCCGAGCCTGCGGACAACATCGTTCGCTCGAGGCCTGCGGCCATCGACAGCACGGCGGCAAAAACGAGCACGACGGCGCCGACGCCGACAACGGCGACAGCCGATGAAGCGAAGCGCCGCGGCAGGTTGCGCAGGTTGAGCAGTGTCACGGCAATGATTTGTTTGATCGTTCTCACAGCAGTCCCCTAAGCGTGCGCCAGCGCGTCGATGATGGAAAGGCGCATGGCCTTGACGGCCGGGAATATACCAGCGGCAATGCCGGCCCCGATCATGATGGCTATTGCCGTGATAGTGGCGGTCGGCGAGAGGAACATGCCAGGCAGAAATGTACCCATTGCCTTGGCGGCTCCCTGTACGAGCATCCAGCCGACGCCGAGGCCGAGCAGGCCGCCGATAAGCATTATCACGATGGATTCGGCCAGAACGATGCCGAGCACCGAGCGATCGGAAAAGCCCAGGGTCTTGAGGACTGCAAGTTCGGAGATACGTTCGCGCACCGATTGCGACATCGTATTGCCCGATACGAGCAACAGTGTGAAAAACACGGCGCCGAGAATCAGCGTTACGATCATCGCGATGTTGCCGAATTGTTTGGCGAACGATTGTGCAAACGCTGCCTCGGTGCTGGTTTCCGTCTCGTTCGGCGAGTTCGCGAACTGCAGGTCAATGGCATTGGCTACCTGCACCGGATCAGCGCCTGGCTTGACGCGCAGTATGTACCAACCAACCGTGCCTTTGCTGAATGCACGCGCTTCCTCGAAGTAGTCGTACTGGAATAGCAGGTAGGCCGTGCTACCGCGCGGGTCTTCGGTTTCGAAGATTCCTTCGATATCGAATTCCCAGGTACGGCCACCATCCGCCTTCGTCCAGATCGTCGCCTGTATTGGAATGCGGTCGCCTACCTTCAGGCTGTACTGCTCGGCGAGTTCGCGGCCGATGATGGCGCCCTGGCGATTGCGTGCCCAGGCATCGAGCTGCTCCTCCGGTATCTTGAGTTCCGGGTACATGGCAAAGTACTCGTACGGTTCCGTCGGGAACTGTGGGAACTGGGAGCGGGGGTCCTGGTAGTAACCGCCAAACCACGACGCGTGCGTAACGGAATGCACACCCTCAGTTGCAGCAATACGATTTTTATAGGCGAACGGTAGCGGGTTGATCAGCGTAATCTTGTCGATAACGATGAGGCGCTCAGCGTCCGCGGCATCCTCGCCACTCTTGAACGCATAGCCGATTGCGGAAAGCAGTGCGAACAACAGGAAGGCGACGAACACCGACAGCATGGTCAGCGACGTGCGAATCTTCTTACGCCAGACATTTCTCCAGATGAAGCCGAAATATTTCATACAGCCTCCCGGTGCTCCAGGGTGCCTTTGTCACAAATCATCGTGCGGTTGGCGAATTCCGCGGCCTGGGCGTCATGCGTCACCATGACGATGGTCTTGCCGTGCTCGCGGTTCAGAATTTGCAGCAATCCGAGAATCTCGGCTGCTGTTTCGCGGTCGAGGTCGCCGGTGGGTTCGTCGCAGAGCAGCAGCATCGGGTCGGACACAATCGCACGTGCAATGGCGACGCGCTGCTCCTGACCACCCGACAGTTCGCGCGGGTAATGGTCGGTACGACCCTCCAGTCCGACGATTTCCAGCGCGATTCCCGCGCGATGCGCTCGCTCTGCGCTACCGAAATTCGTCAACAACAGCGGCAATTCGACATTTTTTTGTGCGGTCAGGACCGGCAAGAGATTGTAGAACTGAAAAATGAAACCGATATTAGTTGAGCGCCAGCGCGACAACTGGTTGTTCGACATCGATGAAATCTCCGCCTCGCCGACGCGAACCGCACCCGAAGTCGGTTTGTCGAGACCACCGAGAAGGTTCAACAGGGTTGTCTTGCCGGATCCGGACGGCCCCATTATGGCGATGAAGTCGCCTTTCGGGATCTCGATATCGAGATTGTGCAGTACTTCGACATTCTCCTTGCCTTTCTGGTAGGTCTTGCTGACGCTGGTCAGTGTGGCCAGAATTTCGCTCATATCATGTCCCCTGGGTTGTCTTCACCGACTGACCTGGTGAAAGCGGTGCGCTAGATGTACGCACCACGCTGTCACCGGCAACCAGGCCGGTTTTAATCAATACTTGCGGCCGGTCCCGAGGACCGCCGAGTTCGACCGAACGGCGTTCGACAGCGCCATTTCTTACGATCCAGACAAAATCGCCGTTCTCGTCACTCCGCAAGGCAGCGCCGGGTATCATCACACCCTGGACGTCGGGCGCCTTGCCGGACGGGCTATCCGATCCCAGGAACGACACCTTTACGCCCATGTCGCGAAGGATGCGATCGTCGCGCTCAAGAAAGCCGATGCGCACCCGAACCGTTGCTTTTTGCCGGTCGGCTGTCGGGATTATCGCAATGACTTCCGAGGGAATGCGCCAGTCGGGGTACGCATCGAGGACGGCGGAAACCCTCTGTCCGGGAACGACGCGTTGAATATAGGCCTCATTGACGTCGACTTCGATTTCAAGCGAGTCGTTATCAATGATTGTACAAATGCCGGTCCGCGTGAATCCGCCGCCCGCCGAAATCGGCGAGATCATCTCGCCGGGCTGTGCATTCTTCGAGACGACCATGCCGGCAAATGGCGCGCGAATCGTCATGTTGGACAGGGCGTCTTGCGCCAGCAATACGTTGCTATCGGCGACGTCGACGTTTTCGCGTCCTGTTTCGAGGCGAGCAGCGAGTTCGTCATATTCCGCCTCGGCATTGTCGAGAGCTGACTGGCTCGTCAGGCCCCTCCCCGCAAGGTCACGCCGTCGATCGCGTTCCTGCCTGGCATTGCGCAGCCGTGCCGAGAATTCTTCCAGTGCAGCCCGCGAAGCCTCGGCTTGTGCTTTTGCTACCGCCAGTTGTGCCTGCTGCGTTGTGTCATCGAGACGAGCCACGATCTGGTCTTTCTCGACGCGCATTCCTTCTTCAACAAGTACCTCGAGAACTTTGCCCGTAACCTTCGACGAGATGGTGGCCTGGCGTCGGGCAACAACATAACCGGACGCGTCAAGAACGCTGCTTGCCGCGGCCACTGACTGAGGTCTTCTCGCAACATCTGTTTCGATCTCAACTGCGCCCCCCAACCCGGCCGCCAGCATCCACAAAGCAGTTGCGAAAATTCCGGTGCCGGCTATAGCTAACAACCACGGCCATCTCCGAACAGCCGGAGGAGGCGCATCACGGTCAATTTTCAGCTGGTGGATACTCTCTGAGGGGTCCGCCACTTCTTGTCCTTCTTATGCGGCACGCAAGGGTGTTCATAGTAACAAAACTGGCGCCCCGACAGCGGGCACCGGCCGGGAGCCCTGAGTCGATCAGGTGACGCCGGACTTAATCCTCGGGCCGATTCGAAAACGTGATCTCCAGCATATATTCCGCGGCCGCATTGACGATTTCATCCGGCAATTCCGTTTTGCCTCCGCGCGCCGGCATGTCGAAATAGCCGGTCTTGGCGTGTTCCATCAATACAGCCTGCCAAAGACTCGAGCGCGCTTGCCAGTCCTGCGGTTCGCCCTCGCGCGGTGCGCCGAGCATGCCGGTTTCGTGGCAGACAGCACAATGTTCGAGGTAGGCCGCTTCGCCATTTATCGGGCCTGCCGAGAGGCCGTCTGCATCATCGCCCGCGCCCGCATCGTCATGCGCGCAGGAGGCCAGCGCGAAAACCGCGGCAATCAGGAAAGCAGTCTCTCTCATAAGGTCACCTCTGTGCCTACTATGCTGTTATTTGCCACAGTTGCCTACAATACGCATTCCTGCCTACGATAGGCGCATGAAACGAATGTTGATATTGGCGCTGGTCCTGCTGATCGGCGTGTGTGCGAATGCCATGTCCCAAGACGACCTGAAGCCCTGGCCGGCGGCTGAGTCCGGCGAAACCCGCTTTGTGATCCGACTGCCCGAAATGGCGGACGAAACGGCGCATAGCGTCGAATTGATCATTGGCAAACAGCTCGAGATCGACTGTAACCGCCACTGGTTCGGCGGCAAGCTCGAACGGCAGGTGGTGTCGGGATGGGGCTATCCACTTTACCGTTTGACGAGCGTTGCAGGCCCGGCATCAACGATGAAAGCCTGTCCCGGTGAAGAGAAACGTACGGTGTTTGTTGCCGTAAATCTCGAGGATCCTTTCCTGCGCTACAACAGCAAGTTGCCTGTCGTCATTTACGTACCCCATGGATTCAGTGTTCGCTACCGGACGTGGTCTGCGGATGGCACCGCGCAGCATGCGCCGTCCGAATAGCGTCTAGCGGTTGTCCCGAAAGAACTCACCGAGCAAGCGAAACTCGTCGACGCGCCGGCTGCCCTTGCGCCAGACGAGTCCAATTGTTCGATAACTTCGCTCATCCATGGGGTATAGCTTCACGCGTGTATTGCGGAGCAACGCGGATCCGCGGGCCATTTCGGGCAGAAACGTGATACCGAGGTCGGCATCGATCATCTCGATCAGCGTGAGCAGGCTGCTCGCACCGAAGCGCCTGATCTTCTGGGTGCTGCGGATTTTGCACGCAGCCAATGTGTGGTCGCGCAGGCAGTGACCGTCTTCGAGTAACAGGACGCTGTCGGTATCGAGGCGGTTGAACCGGTAGTGTTCCGGGTCTACCCGGTCGGTGCCCTCCCGGCACGCCAGACAAAACAGATCGCGAAACAACGGCAATTCCTCGACGCCTTTCATGCTCCAGGGCAGTGCGAGTAGCAGCACATCGAGTTCACCGTCCATGAGGCGCCGGTAGATTCGTTCAGTCTGATCCTCGGTCAGCAACAGTTCGAGTTCCGGGTACTGCTTGCGTAGTTTCGGTAGTACGCCGGGCAACACAAAGGGAGCAATCGTCGGGATTACGCCCAGGCGCAGTTCCCCGGTCAACGGGTCATCCCGACCACGAGCGATGTCCACCAGGCTTTCCACGTCGTCCATGACAAGCCGGGCCTGCACGGCGACCTCCTGGCCCGTTGCTGTAATGGTGACATTGCGGTTGGTGCGGTCGACCAGTTCCGCTCCCAACGAAGATTCGAGTTCCTGAATGGCGTTACTGAATGCGGACTGCGAAACAAAGCACAGATCGGCTGCGCGTCCGAAATGCCCGGTTTCCGTCAAGGCGAGGAAGTATTGGAGTTGTCTTAGTGTCGGGAGTCGCATAATCGAAAAAATAGGATATAACGAGCTAATTAAACCATTTTATTTATCACGATGCCATCTCTATCATGCACCCATCTTGCAGCACACAGGAGTGACCATGGAGCTTAATACCGGCATAGCACGACAAGACCGCGAGGCAATCGCGGCAGGCCTGTCGCGCCTTCTGGCCGACAGCTACACCCTGTACCTGAAGACTCATAATTTTCACTGGAATGTTACAGGTCCGCAATTCAATACCTTGCACCTGATGTTCGAGGGGCAATACACGGAACTTGCAGCCGCGGTCGACGAAATCGCCGAACGGATTCGTGCGCTTGGCGTTAAGGCGCCCGGTTCGTACCTGGAGTTCTCGAAAATGACCTCCATAACCGAAGGTACCGGCGACGAGTCCGCGGATGAAATGATCCGCCAGCTTGCGATCGGACAGGAGACCGTCGTCCGCACGGCTCGTGAAGCCTTTCCGGCGGCGGATGCTGCAAACGATGAACCAACAGCGGATTTGCTCACCCAACGGATGCAGATTCACGAAAAGAATGCCTGGATGCTTCGCAGCATGCTGGCGCAAGACTGACAATCAAGATAAGGAAATGACCATGTTCAAAAACCACGAAGGACAAAGAATTCCCGACGTTACGTTTCGTACCCGTCGCGACCACGAATGGGTGGATGTAAGGAGCAAAGAAGTGTTCGGTGGCAAATCCGTCATCGTCTTTTCATTGCCGGGAGCGTTCACGCCGACCTGCTCGTCGTCGCATGTGCCGCGTTACAACCAGCTGGTACCCCAGTTCAAGGCAAAGGGCATTGACGAAGTGATTTGCGTGTCGGTGAACGACGCGTTTGTGATGAACGAATGGCAACGTGCCCAGAATGCGGACCGGGTTACCTTCCTGCCTGACGGCAATGGCGACTTCTCGGATGGCATGGGCCTGCTCGTAGGCAAGGAAGACCTGGGTTTCGGCAGACGATCGTGGCGTTACTCGATGCTCGTTCGCGACGGCGTCATCGAGAAGATGTTCATTGAGCCCGAACAGCCCGGTGATCCGTTCCAGGTGTCGGATGCGGACACGATGCTCAAGTACCTCGATCCGGCAAGTGAGTTTCCGCTCGATGTCGCCGTGTTCTCCCGTGAAGGCTGCCCGTTCTGTGTCCGCGCCAAGGGCCTGCTGCGTGATGCCGACATCGAGTTCGAGGAGCTTGTTCTGAACCGCGACTACACCGACCGGACTTTGCGCGCTGTATCGACGAAGACGACGTATCCGCAGGTGTTCATCAACGGTGAGCTGATCGGTGGATCTGATGATCTTGAAGCCTGGCTGAAGAGTCATCGCAAACACGCCGCATAATTCTTCCCCCTTTGACTATGCGATGCAGCCGGGTGGGCCTCAGTCCACCCGGCTTTTTTACAGGTCCGATTATGGCTACTTCATATCGGACTGGCGCGTATACTTTGCGTCATGGAGCACAGCGCAACAGTTAGCGATGAAGTCTACGAACGGGCGCGACTTTCCCGGGATGCCCGTTTCGATGGACGTTTCTTCATCGGTGTAAAAACGACAGGCATATACTGCCGCCCCGTCTGCCCGGCCAATCCACCAAGAAGCGAGAATGTCAGCTTTTTCCCCACGGCTGCGGCAGCGAGTGAGGCGGGCTTTCGCCCTTGTTTGCGATGCCGGCCCGAGTGTGCGCCGGGCACACCCGCCTGGGCTGGCACGTCGACAACCGTAAATCGTGGCCTGCGGCTGATCGCCGAAGGCGCGCTGGACGATAGTGACATCGAGAGTCTGGCCGACCGACTTGGCGTGACGAGCCGGCACTTGCGGCGGCTGTTCGCAAGACATCTGGGTGCGAGTCCATTGGCAGTTGCGCACACGCAGCGCCTGCACTTCGCGAAACGCCTCATTGACCAGACCGCATTGTCCATGCGGGAAATCTCGACCGCCGCCGGTTTCGGCAGCGTTCGGCGCTTCAATGATACGTTTCGCAAAACCTATGGGCGTGCGCCTCGCGAGCTACGGCGAGGTGGCGATACGCCAGTATCAACAGGCGCGCTCAGCGTTCAGTTACCGTATCGCCAACCATTTGGCTGGCGCGAGTTGCTGGATTTTTTTGCGGTCAGGGCAACACCCGGCGTCGAACTTGTGACAAGCGACCGCTACGTGCGCACGGTGCGAACGGGTTCCGGTCACGGAATCATCGATGCGCGAGATGTGGGCGGCACATTGTCGCTGACTGTGCATGGCATTGGCACCGAAAACCTGTTCGCCGCGGTACAACGAGCTCGCGGCTTGTTCGACCTGGATGCGCCAATTGATGATATCGCCCTGGTTCTGAGTCATGACAGGACATTGCGCGCTTGGCTGAAAGGAAGTCCGGGGGTCCGGGTGCCGGGGGCGTGGGATGGCTTCGAGTTAACGGTACGTGCAGTACTCGGTCAGCAGGTTTCAGTTAAAGCGGCAACCACGGTTGCAGGGCGTATCGCGGACCGGTACGGGGAACCTGTTGACGTTGCGGTCGACGACCTGCCCGACGCGCCGGGCAAACTGTTTCCGGAGCCCGGAGTACTGGCGCGCGCGCGACTGGAACGCCTCGGCATCATTCGCAGTCGCGCGCAGACCATACGCAGTGTGGCCCGGGCCGTTGCCAGTGGAGAACTCAGTTTCGATACGGCGCAGCCTGCCGGTGAGCTTCACGCGGCGCTCATGTCGATCAAGGGGATCGGCGACTGGACGGCCGCCTAT
>JBFFOS010000079.1:0-12757 GCA_041574375.1 Woeseiaceae bacterium | reverse complement strand
GTCAATCTCAATCTGCCTATCGCCGTATTCGTGCGCTACGCACCGGCGCCGACTGACCGATTGGAGGATCCCTCCCGCACTCAGGTCGCGCAATCCATTGGCCACATTGCTCAAAGCCATCTCGGCAGCATGGTAATAAGACCGGTGTCGTCCGTGTTCAAGTTGCTTTTCGTCGCCACGGAGGCCGCTGCTGAGACGGTAAGGCCTTCCTGGCTCGTTACGCTGGAGTCCACGCCAATTCCTGACGTGGTAGATAACCCCGTGATGGACCCGGATGACTGGGAAGACCAGTTGGATGCCATCACCGGGCGCCCAGCCAGCAGCGGCTCTATTCGATACCTGGTTGACGGTGAGGAATATTTCACACGCCTTATCGATGTACTGACCACCGCCCGCGATTCGATTTTCATACGTACCTATATTTTCGACAATGATGACGTGGCGGAGAAAATCGGAAACTTACTGCGCCGGCGCGCGGCCGAAGGCATCGAGGTAAAGGTGCTGCTTGACGGTCTGGGCACGATTACCGCAACCCAGGCAGAACATGAAAGCATGCCGGAAGACTACGTGCCGCCGGAGTCTGTGCGCCGATTCCTGGAAGACGATTCCGACATCGACGTCCGCCAGGTTCGAAACCCCTGGCTGGTCTCCGGCGATCACACCAAGACGACGATCATTGATAATGAAATTGCATTCACCGGCGGCATGAATATCGGCCGCGAGTACCGGTATGCATGGCACGACATGATGATGGAGGTACAGGGTCCGGTCGTGGATGTGCTCACCCACGAATTTGGCGATGCCTGGGCGCATGCCGGCATGTTCGGTGATTTCGGCTACTTCTTTCACAAGCTGAAACCGAATCAAAAGCGGGATGACCATGGAGACCATCCAATACGCGTATTGCTGACCGAAACCGGCAACGCGGAAATATTTCGGGCACAACGGGCGGCAATCCGGAACGCTCAACGATATATCTACATACAGAATGCCTACTTCGCCGATGACGCGATGCTCTACGAACTTGCGCGTGCCAGGCGCCGGGGTGTCGATGTCCGCGTGATCATGCCGATTTTTGGCAATCACGGACCGTTGAACAAAAGCAATGCGCTCGCCGCAAACGCGATGCTCGAGCACGGCATTCGAGTATTTCTCTACCCGGGCATGTCACACATCAAGGCCGCCGTATTCGACGGCTGGGCCTGCTTCGGTTCGGCCAATTGGGACAACCTGAGCTTTCATACGAACAAGGAGCTGAACCTGGCCACTTCGGATCCGGAGACCGTGGATGAATTGCTCGAGCGTATCTTCGAAGTCGACTTCGGCAAATCAGTGGAACTGACCGAACCATTTCCGGAACGCTGGTCCGATCACCTTGTGGAGGTCGTGGTTGATTACCTCATGTAGGTTTAGACGACTCGGAGCCAACCGAAATTCGCCCGCCGCAGTCGTTTCGGGCGAACGACAGCCTGGCGCCTAACGTGCTGCCGTTGCCCGGCCCCAGAAGTTGTAGCTGAAGGCCTTGATGCCTGGTATGTACATTCTCTCGTCGGATTCGAGCTCGAATCCGGCCGTCCGGATCAACTCTGGAATATCACGATTCAGGTTGCAGCCCCCGGCAAGCCGGCTCCAAAGCGGATTCAACCGATTCTGCCACCGCCGCACGTCTTCATCCGGCGCAATGCCGTGCTCGCAGAACAGCAGGCTCCCACCGGGTTTGAGCACCCGCCGCATCCCCTGCAGTGCAGTGATGGCGTCAGGTATCGTGCAAAGGGAGTACGTTACAAGAACCGTATCCACGCTGTCGGTTTCGAGCGGAATTTTTTCTCCGGGCAAGTCGATCAGCTCGACGTCCAGACCTGATGCCTCGACCATCGGCCGTGCTTTGCGGCGCATCCCTTCGGAAGGCTCAAGCGCCCAAATTTTATGCACTTTGTTCGCTTCATAGAAAGGCAGGTTTAATCCGCTGCCGAACCCGATTTCAAGGATCTCCCCTGCCGCGAGCGGGACAACTTTCTCTCGTTGCTTCCGGCAGGGTTTCGTGGAGCAGGCGCAATTGGTCAGATGCGGGAGGATTCGATCTTCATAGAAACTCATGGCTTCACCGTACCGCGGCAGGTGGCAAACGTCATGCCTAGTTTAGACCACGCCGCCTGCCGTGTCGGCGAAGCGTGCACTCCAATACTTGGGATAATGGCGGCGAGATTGCCCATGTGTTCAAAATCCGATTCAAGCTCTCGCCCAGGACAGCGGTTGCGCTCGGTAACGAGTGATCAATTGCCCTCCGACGCGAATCAGCGACCCGATCAGCCGCCGGCCGACTTCGACGCCGAAAACCACGGGTGCCGGCCGAAGTGATCCCGCGGCACGGGTTCGCCGGAACGTAAGTACCAGTCGAATCCCCCGATGACGGATTTCAGGTATCGCCTGAGCATCGGAGCAAGCCGGAGCATGTGCGGCAGCCATCGAATCACGACAGGCACCTTCTGCAGCACGTGCGGATAGACCGTAATTCTTAAGGCGCAACTCTGATCATCTATCGGGCGAATCCGCCAGGAAACGGCTGAAGTTGCGCCGCCACTTCGTCCAATATCAAGATCGTAGCCCACTCCTTCAATCCAGTTTCGAAATCGACGCACATACACCCAACCACTGAGATAGTGAACTTCGTCCTCCGAGTGGGGCCCGGGCCAGACCCGGACAGGATTGCTGGCGCAGAAAGGATGGCACAGCTCGAGGTTTCCGGGGCTGGATATGGCGGCCCATACCTCCTGCGCGGGAACCTCGATCGTTCTCTCGACGGCCACCGGCCATCTGTACCCGGTTTCAGGTTCTAGTTGAGCCACCATGGGCCTCATTATCTTGCGTGCAACTAACCGCATCAACGACGGCTGTCACGCGCAGGGAGGGATCTCGCGCCTGGTCGCAATTTGCAGCCCCGGTGATCAGCAGTCAACGCATCGAGCCGAACGTGGGCGCGGGAATCTGCTCGGAGAATCGTGGAATCTGATCGGCTCTGCTGGCAGGACGCCGGTTACGCAGCCACCCATGCACGGCTGCGGACGCTGAGAGCGAGGTCTGAGCGCCTGGCTCCCAATAAGATAGGGCCCGCACTGCGGGCCCTTGCTTCCTTTCGGATTTGTAGGACTTACGCTTTCAGGCGATCTACGATTTGCATCACGATGACCGTACAGGCACCAGCGTTCAGCAGAGAGCTGACACTGCCCAGAATTGCGGTCAGGTAGCCGCCGACACCGGGAATCGGGTCGAGAGCACCGTGTACCAGTGCCAGGGTCAGGGTCATGACCATGACGGGCACGCGCCTGTCCTCCTCAACAAAATAGCCTCCTACGAGGCCGAGTACAGCAATAATGACCGCAGATTGCGGAATCGCGACCACTCCCGCCACAACCGCAACGACTAACGCGACTATTCGAACAATTTTCCCTAGATCCATGACTTTCCCCTTAGCAATAGCTGATATTTTTGTTGTTGTTTTATGAATTATGCGCGGAAAAACCGCGTACTCTTATTGCGGATATACTCTAGCAGCTTTTTGGAAATACGTTTTTTTATGAAAAACAATGACCTGCGGCGAACAGTCCTCGCCAGGAACGCCAAATTCGGGCTGTTTGGGAAGCTGCCGGATCAGGCAGAAATGGTCTTTAAACGGGGAAAACGCCAGCGCAGGCGAGAAAAAGGGGGCTATTTGTCTGGCTACAAACCGCTAATAAAGCCACTTCTGTCCGGCTATCGAGCGATAGTCTCGTCGTATAAGAATTCGGGTGTGTACTTCAGAATCTCAAAACCGGCCTGCGATTCCTCTTGATCCACAGCTCGCGAGACTATCCCGTACTCACTTTCGACACATTTCCAGTATCCGTTCGTTCGCAGCCGTAAAGCCCACCAAGGAAACGGCATAATTGACCCGGGCAACAGGGCTCCTCACCTGGACGGTCGCCCTATTGCCGGCCTTCAACCGGTCCAACAGATCCCTGTGCATCAGCGAGAGATACCGGGCGTAGCCCGTCGTGTCAGATCCTGAGAACGTCCTCCCTGTGATATTGATCGGCGGGTCGCCGTCTACTTTAACGACAATGGTGATGTCGGATCCCGGCTCTGCGACCGGTTCATCGACGCCAAAGATAAAGATCAGATTCTTGCCATTGCTCTTTACGTCGCATCGGAGCCCAAAATAATTTTTCAGCGTGCGAAACCCCTCCGATTCGACGTATTCACCAGCCTTGGAACTCATCGTCCGGGTGCCGGTGGCTTCGTTCGACCTTTCGTCGACGATCCAGTTACCGTAGGTGGCAACCTGTGCAGCCATCAAGAGCCAGCTAAATATCGCCAGCGACAATTTATATCTCATCATGCTGTTCCGACCAGTATCTCGATGCAAAAAGGACTCAATTCCCGAGCCAACGATTATGAAGTACGTTCATCGGGCATCGGTTCACTGTACACCAATAGTTAGATGAAGATTATAGTTTGATCGCGGCCGGGAATTCCAACGAGGTAGCCGTCGCGCGCGCCGCTAGCCCAGGCACCGTGCGCGCAATTGCAGTTGGAGCGTCGAACACCTGCTTTCAGCGATATGATGCTCAATGAGTTGGTTGAAGATGACATTATGACAGTTTGAATGCAGCGAAAAATAGATACTCCAAGCTGTAGATGGTACCTACTGAATTCGCCCGGGCGATCCGCTCATCGCAATTTCATTGACAAATTATCGGCATCGGCGCATCGCTTGGCCCGCGCAAAAGGGCATAACTTTTTTCCAGTTAGACGTCCGGAACGGGTAAAGGTACTGTTGCAAATCGATGGCCTCGACGGCTCTGCATCAGGAGTGATTAAGGCATGGGTACGCTCGCCCTTTGTGATCGTCGCAATTTTCTCGTCTTCTGCGGCATGGCAGCCGGCGGATTTTTGGTTGGATGTCGTCATCGCGAGCTGCGGTCAGGCCTCGACGCCTACATTGAGGAAAAAATGGAGCGCAGCCATATTCCGGGCCTCGCTGCAGCTGTCATCGAACAGGGTGAAGTAGCCTGGTCCAAGGGGTATGGCTGGGCTGATATTGAACGCAGAATTACGATGAGCCCGGACTCTCTCCAGAACATCGGATCCATCTCCAAGACATTTGTGGCAACCGCCGTCATGCAGCTCAAGGAAAAGGGCGCTTTGCAGCTTGGCGATGACGTCGGCAAGTACCTCGAATTCCCGGTGCGAAACCCGAATCATCGCAATGCAGCGATTACTTTCGTCGACCTGATGACGCACCGTTCGTCCATAGCCGATGGCTCTGCGTACGCTCGAGGTTATGGCTGCGGTGACTCCCCCACATCGCTTGAAGAATGGATTACCGGCTACTTCGTTTCAGGGGGAGTTTTTTACGACGCAGATGAGAACTTTCACACGTGGGCACCCGGTGAGCGGCGCGAGTACAATAATGTCGCTTTCGGCCTGCTGGCTTATCTCGTCGAGACCATCAGCGGAACGTCTTTCGACGAGTACTGCCAAGAACAAATTTTCACGCCGCTGGGAATGAGCGAGACGTCATGGTTTCTGCAAAATATCGACACGACGCGCCATGCGATTCCTTATAGCTATGTGTCGGATGGAGCAGTCAGGGGGCCCGACTGGGGTGGCATTGAACAAGGGGTAGTGGGCAAGAGCGGACCGCCACCTGTCTCTAACGGATACGCCGCCAACTGCTTGTACAATCATCCGAATTTTCCTGATGGCTTTCTGCGAACCAGTGTCCATCAGTTGGCAAAATATCTACTCGCCTACCTTAATCGGGGGACACTCGGGCAAGCCCGCATCCTTTCCGAAGCATCGATTCGCGAAATGCTAACCCCGCAGATCGAGACTACGGGCGACGAAGAAAGTGCTCAAGGCCTGGTGTGGCACAACCAAATGATGTCAAGCGGTGAACCTGTCTGGCAACATACGGGTGGTGACCCGGGTATCAATACACTGCTTTATATTGATCCTGCATCCGGCCGCGGCGTAATCGTATTTGCTAATACATGGGGCGCAGCTCTTGATGAGGTCGGCGAACGACTTTTCGAAGATTCAGCACGCTTGTAGACAATTAGCTAACAACAGCCCGGCAAACACGGCAAAACCAAAAGGCTCCGCATTTGGAGACGACAAATCGCGTCGAGGCCGAATCCCGGTGTCGACCAGACCCTCACGCAGCTGACTCTGCCCGGGCTATTGCGCAAACCCGGTTCGAGGCTACTGATCCGCGGCGTGGTTACCCTCAAATCGTCCGAGTATCATTCCGTCCGCGTGTTGAGCGATTGCGGTATTGAAGCCCGTCGTCACCAGGCCTTCATATTTGCCGGTACCTGCAGTGACCGCCCATTGGATCGGACTGTCGCCTTCCATCGAAATTGAGAGCCACCAGATGTCGCCCTCGGGGTCGATACCATCACACGCACCGTGTCCTTCAACAACGGAGCCGTCCTCGTTCTGGATAACCGTCGCCAGGCACTGTTGAGTGGCGCCATGAAACAGACCCTCCTGCGCATCCGTTACGATGCCCACGAGGTAGAGAACTCGCACCGCGGTGAGGCCATTCCCCAACGGGATGGACGAAATGACTTTTTGAGTGCCGCTCGTATAACCCGTTACATCTGCCGCGACTGCCGAAGACGTGCAGGACAGAGATGCTAACAGCCCCATACCGAGTAATGGCAGACTCTTAATTTTTATTGTCATGGTTTGCTCCAAGTAGATGCTGTGGCCATCGGCGTAGCCGGAAAATACCGCGCTTTCGCTTCAAGCATAGACCAATTTCTCACCGTCCACACCAGTAATAAGGCGAACCTTGATGCGGTACCTTTCTAACAGCGGCAATTCTCAGACAGCAGGGTAAAAAATCAGGAGCGAGGAAACTTCACAGGTCAACAAAGACTGCCACCTGGTTCCAAAGCTCATCATCATTCCGCGTTAATCACACGGGTACCGAAAACCGCGGTCTAGCCGATCACGTTAGCCCCGCCATCGTCCAACGTCTGTGGGCGACGCCAATAGTTGTATTGCGGTGTCCAATCAGAATCGCTTAGTCCCGCCATACCGAGCAAATTCCAAATCGAGCAGTACAAATCACCGGGTCCAAACACCGACGCGTTTTTTCGGCTTATGCGACCCCCCTCGCGTTGATAGACCACCGCTCCCGGCATATTGAGCTCTCCTGGCAAAACGGTCTGCTCCTGGATGTACTTACCGCCGCCGTGAGAAGCCAGGCGAAAGCGCCAGCCGCGCGAGTTTGCGAACGTGCGCTGCAGGTCGGGGGGATCCTTGGATACCAGGACGACGGACATGGCCGATTCGAGATGCGGCAGAAAACCGTTAAAGCCGTCAGCCCAAAGGGTGCAGTAGCGACATCCCTGGCCCATGTTGTGAATGACGAGCAATCGATCGTTCTCGCCGAACATATCGAGCAGCGTGACTGCACCGTCCAACGTCGCGAACGTGTAATTCTGCACTTCGTCTCCGGTGTTCACCCTTCGCAGTTCGTTTAGCCTCGTCGTCAGCTCAAATAACCGTTTTTCGAGCTCGGCGATTTCCTCGCTCATCACATCACCCCGCAGAAAAATAATGGAACACTGACCAACCTGGTTTATAGACGTGCTCGGGTATCCCTGCAAGAAACGCCTGCCCTCGTCACATTCGTGGAATGAGCCTGGCGGCGTCAGGTATCACTGACCGAAACAAACTCGTCGGCGAGTCTTATGAGCAAGCGCTATCCATTCGAAGAACTTCACCGCAGTAAAGCCGGCGTCGTAAATCCGCTATAGGTTCGGAGCAGCCGGCTCCCGGTTCCCAACGGCAGTGCTGCCCGACTGCCGGATTCTCGCCTGGCCAATTTTGCATAATATTGGCCCACTCGAGCCGTTTTCGGCGATCGAGGCCGCGCCGATAACGCGACTCGAGTACCCGTTGACGACGCCCAGCCCACAACCTCCTCATCTGAAAATTCTTCATTTTTTCTTAAATTCAGTGGATTACGTTAACTACTTGATGCAGAATCGACTCGCTGAGACTGTCCGGATGGCATGCAAATAACACCAAATACTTGCCGCAGCACCGGTTCTCAGAGATAGCAGACACTCAAGGGCGGGGGGCGACATTGGCCGACGACGAAAAATCACCCGGATTTGCCATCGGCAGCGCAATTCAGGCCGCGAAAGCAGCAGCCGCCAAGACCGACCGTACAGACCTCGGCAAAACTTTGGTCAAGAGCCCTGAATGGAAGAAAAACACCCTCGCGGCTTCCGAGTTGGATCAATCAAGTAATCAGGCTGGCGAAATGCCTGCTTTCATGGACGCGCTGAAGCTGTCACTTCTCGAATTACTCGAACGGCACTGGCAGGAACTGGTCACGAATGCTGGCCCTAATGCCTGCGAGCAACCGAGGCGCAAGCAGGATGATCCGGCCGCTGAGAAAGATTCCGCCTCGTCCCTGGACTCGGAGATGCAAAAAGAGTTAGAAGGCCTGCGTAAGACGGCAACCCTCTATTCGGAGGAAATTGCTTCGGTCAAACGATTACTGCACAAGAAATCAGAGAAGCTGGAGACACGCAGCGAGGAAATAAAGCGGTTGCGGCAAATGATAGCCCAGCTCAAAGCCGACAATGCGAGGCTCGCTGCCGAGCATGAGGACGAACTCGAAGCGCACCGGGCAGAAATGCTGGAACTCCAGGCTGCTTACGATCAGTTCGAGCAGCAGTCCGATCTCATTCTAATTGAACTCGAACAACAGAATGAGCAGCTGCAGGTCGAAAGCAGGCACCAGAAGCGCTGGTCAATGCACTGAGATTCTGTCTCGCGCATGGACACCCGCCGGCATGGCGAAGTGTTTCTTGCTGGTTTCGATCCACTGCATCTCAGGCCTGGAACAATAGCCAACCATTCATGACCGGGCACCCCGGGGCCCCCGTGGAAATAACGTGACGCCTGCCATCCGTCTCGAAGCCAAATATCTGCTTGCCACGTTTTCAACGACATTGGGCTCCCGTGGTGAACTGGCCAAACGACTCGCACCCTACGATGACCGCGCTGAGCAATGCCAGGGCTACGGACTGTGGAACGCGGACTGTGAAATTCTCGAGTGAGATCGCCTGGTGTCCGACGGACACCGTTCCGTCACGTCCCGACGGCCATGATCCTGGCACTTATCTCGGCGGCGTCAAACAGCCCCCAGGATTCCGGAAACAAGAATTCGGAATTTCGGTTTGATCGCAACCATCGTGTCCCACACATCCTGTTCGGTCGTAATACGATGATCCTCAGTCGAACTCACCGACATGTTGGTGACCACGCTGATTGCGAGCACCGATAATCCATGCTGACGCGCTGCGATGACCTCGGGCACCGTCGACATGCCGACAAGCTGGCACCCAAGCGACTGCAGCATGCGTACCTCGGCCGGTGTCTCGAATGTCGGACCGACGACGAACGCATAGACACCGCGCTTCAGCGTCTGTCCTGCCCGCACGGCTACCTGCTCAGCCGCCTCGATCAGCGCCGCGTCATACGCCTTGTTCATAGTGACGAAACGCTCCCCCCACTGCGGATCGTGCGGTCCGCGCATGGGATCGCCGCCCGACAGGTTGGGAATACTAAGATGATCCTCGATTGCAACAATATCGCCGACGCATAGCGCATTATCGAGGCCACCGGCTGCGTTCGTGAGGATCGCCGTGGTCGCGCCAAGCCCTGCCATGACCTGCATCGGAAAGACGACCTCGGCCGGCTGATAGCCTTCGTACATGTGAACGCGGCCCTGCATGACGACGACACTGCGGCCCATGCAGGTTCCGATATGCAGCAAACCCTCGTGACCTGGCGCCGTCGATAGCGGAAATCCAGGAATATCGGCATACGGGATGTGCTCGCCGTCAACGCCATCTGCAAAATCGCCCAGCCCTGACCCCAGTACGAGACAGACCTCGGGAACCATTTTCGTTTTGGACCGTATGTAGCTGACGGCCTGATCAATCCCGGCAGCCGTCATCTCAGATTGCCATCCCTACAATACAGGCGGTAGTCGAGGTCACCAGGGTACCGGCAACGAGCGATTTGATTCCCAGGCTAACGATCTCCTCTCGCCTTTCGGGAACCATGACGACCAGTCCGGTCACCATGATGCCGACACTCATAAAGCTGGCAAATCCGCATAGCGCGTAGGTCATGATGACAGCGCTGCGCGGACTGAGCGCATCGGCCGGCAGCTGCCCCAATTGAATGTAGGCAATCAGTTCAGTCAACACTGTCTTGACGCCCATGAGCTGTCCGGCCTGGAGCGCTTCAGACCAGGGAATTCCAATCAACCAGACAAGCGGCGCCATAGCGTATCCCAGCAGGCGTTCGACAGAAACCGGCGCACCGAAAAAATTCGGCAGCACGCCGAGTATCATATTGACGAGATTGACCAGCGCAACAACCACGATCAGCATGGCAACGACGCTGAGAAAAACCTGCAGCCCGGTCTGGGTGGTTTTCGCGACGACGTCCACAACGCTGATGCCATCGCGCTCGATCCTGGCCTTGCCGGTGGTGATCGCGCCCGTATTCGGCACCAACAGGTGACTGATGTACACGACGGCTGGCAAACTGATCAGTGAAGCGCTGAGCAGATGACCGACAGCGTTCGGAACGACATCACCGATCACCGCAGCCTCCAACGCGAGCATCGTGCCTGCAATGGTCGCCATACCCGCGGTCATTACCGCGAACAGTTCACCTCTGCCGAGTTTCGACAGGTACGGCCTGATCAGCAAAGGAGACTCGACCATGCCAAGAAAGGCATTGGCCGCGATCCCCAGGCCAACCGCGCCGCCAATTCCAAGTGTCCGTTGCAGCACGACCGTGATGCCACGCATGATCAACGGCAGGATCCGCCAGTAGAGCAGCAAGCCCGACAACACACTCACGACGATAATCAGCGGCAAAACGCGGAAGGCCAGCACGAAGCTGCCGTCGGGAATCGTTTCTGAGTAAGGAATCGGTCCGCCGCCGAGGAAACCAAAAACAAACGAGGTTCCCGCACCGGTTGCCTGCATTAACGCTTCGATCGCCCTGTTGAGTACTGTAAATACATGTTGTGTGGCGGGGATCTTGAGCAGTAACAGTGCGACAGCGATTTGGACGAGCAGGCTCTTGGCCACCAACGAACGACTTAACGCCTGTCGATTTTCGCTGAAGAACCAACATGCCCCGATCAGCACGGCCAGACCCAGTGCGCTCTGCAAAATATGTGGAATGTCGCTCTCCTATTCTTGCTCCGCCTTATATCATGCTTTGGCGAAATCCTCCTCCCGGTTCAGCTACGATCGTCCTGTTTCGGTCAATTTTTCTTGCACCTGGGCAAAACTCGATTGGGCCTAACCGGCCTTATCACCACCTGACAATGGGCTTGCCGGGAGCATGAAGTTCCAGGCAACGGCCTCCAGCGGCAAGCGGACATGCTGGTCCATCGGGCGAACATGCTGACGCTGAGTGTTCCGGAAATGACCGTGTTGGTCGGTGGCCTGCGGGCCCCGGATGCCAATGCCGGAGGATCCGAGCACGGTGTGTTTACGGACCGGCCGGGTGAGTTGAGCAACGATTTCTTCGTGAATCTGCTCAGCATGTCGACGCAATGGACGAAAGCCTACGATTCCGAAGGGGTTTACGAGGGTCGCGATCGCGGCACGGGCGAACTCAAGTGGACAGCTACGCCCGTTGACCTCTTGTTTGGCTCGCGCTCCGAGCTGCGCGCTGTCGCGGAAGTCTATGCAGCCGACGATGGTCAAGAGAAGTTTATGAATGACTTTGTCGCAGCATGGACCAAGGTCATGACCCTGGATCGCTTTGAAGCGATTTAATCTCTGCGCCAGTGATTGCATGATGACTTCTGATACGAGGTCTACCCACCAGGGGTCGGAGCCTGAAATGAGATTCGAATGCATGTCGTAACTCAGGATAAAAGAGACGGCGGCGTTTAATACGCCGCCGTTTTTTTTGGCGGGCGACAGGATTTGGATAGACAGAAGTTCAGCAAGGCCAGGCCGGATGCCAACATCCGGTAAAAGAGAAACGGAGCCCAATTACCAACTCCAATCCGGGCAACTCACTGCCCGACCTCGCCGCGCATATCCCTGATTTTGACTCAGAGGCGGTAACAGACCTTCGTTCGTCAATTCGGGCGAAGCGAAACGGCCTCTCGAAGCAGCAGTGATAAACTATGAACCGACCGGCAAGCGTGGAAAGCGTATCGCGACAGGCGGACAGACCTTTTTGTCAGTCAGTTCGTCGAGTCTTTGGACAAAGAGTATTAATAGACTGAGACATAGGAGCGTTCGAAATTAATATCACCAAATTTCTTTTCCCTGCATTGGTATGCGCAGTATCAATGACCGCCCATGCCGAAGAAGTGACGCTAGTCTGTAATTATCAATACATAGGACCAAGCCTTCATGACCCCGCCGGGGAAGTAGTAGATATGTCCGCACGGATCACCATCAATCTCGATAGCGGAAGAGTCCGCGGGTACGAATCAGCCTGGAAAAATGGCGGCAATGTTAAGGCGATCGTGGACTCATCGACAATTCGAATCATTGACGTTAGTTACGATGGAGCACGCACGGCCGTGTTCGCAGTTTCGCGAATTGATGGAACTGTCGATGGCGGAGCTATCGGGTGGAAGTATGAAGGCAAATGCACGATGTCGTAATGGAGGCCTGCTAGTCTTGCATTTGCT
>JBFFOS010000078.1:0-12782 GCA_041574375.1 Woeseiaceae bacterium | reverse complement strand
TTAGGTAGGGTTTCCACGATTTCCGCCTGTTTTATGGCATACCGGTAATAAAAGACACCAGAGGTGGGTCATCTCGAATGACAAGTAGCAGCAAAGAGGGAGAACGCCGCAGGCGATACGACAAGCTCGTCGCGGTGTTTTACCAGGACATGTATCGCTACGCCGCCTGGCTTTGCCGGGACAAGGCGATTGCCGAAGATGTCGTCCAGGAGGCGCTGTTGCGCGCCTGGAAATCCCTCGATGCTCTGCGCGATGATGGTGCGGCCAAACCCTGGCTGTTGACGATTGTTCGCAGAGAGAATGCCCGCTACTTCGAGAGGCGTCGGCTGGAGACGGTCGACATCGATGATCTTTCAGCGTCACAGGCGGCATTGCTTGCCGGGGCGCCGAACGAAGAGCTTGATGATATGCGCGCAGCAATTTTCGAACTCGATGACGATTATCGTGAGCCGCTGGTCCTGCAGGTCCTGATGGGCTACAGCACCAGCGAGATTGCCGAAATGATGGGCCTGAAGCAGGGTGCGGTGCTAACGCGCCTGCATCGGGCCAGGCACAAGCTGAAAGACAGTATGGAAACACAGTGAACTGCGAAGAATACCGAGAGGCAACAGCTGCAAACCCGGCCTTTGAAGGCGGGGCCTCGCATGCTGCCGTCTGCGGTGAGTGCCGGGCATACCAGCGCGAGATGCTGGCGCTGAACGCGAAGATTGCGAAGGCGATGCAGCTCGACGTACCGGAACTGAAAATGCCGGAGCTTCCCGAAATCGAGACCGGGACGGTAGCCGTTCTGCCCGCACGCAAGCGCTGGCTGAACCCTATGTTGTTCGCCGTTGCTGCGACCGTCGTACTGGCGACGTCGATTTCCTTGCGCGTATCCGGAGTGTTCCAGAGCTACGGTTCGTTGGCGGAAGAGGTGCTGGCACATATGGACCACGAGCCGGCAGCTTTGCGCGTTACTGATGAACCGATCAGCGACACGCGACTGGCAAGAGCGGTACCGGCGAAATTCGCAATATTTGACCGCAACGCATCGCTCATCACTTATGCTCAGCCATGCAAGATCAGAGGTAAGGACGTGCCGCACCTGATCATTCAGGGACAGCACGGTCCGGTAACGATTTTGCTTATGCCGGAAGAGAAGATTGCTGAGGCGATGCCGATCGACGGCACAAATGTGAAGGGAGTCATTCTTCCCGTTGGTGACGGTAGTATCGCGATCGTCGGTGATCGCGAAGAACAGCTCGAATCCATCCAAAAGAATGTGGTGAATTCGGTGACGTGGACGACGTGACGTCCCGCACTGAAAAATGAACGCCCGGTTTCGGGCACTAATCCTGGTAGGAGTAAATGAAGATGGCACAGAAGAAAGTGATTAAACCGGTAGCACTGGCTGTAGGCGCGGCATTGGCCGGTTCGTTCGCAATTTCAGGCGCAGTAAATGCAGCGGATACGGCCGATAGCCCGTTCTCAATTTCCAGCCTCAAGGTTGGCTACATGCTTAGCGAACACGAAGGCTCCTGTGGCAGCGACCACGAAAAAGAAGGCGAAGGCAAGTGTGGCGAAGGTTCTTGCGGCGAGAAAGAAGGTGAGGGTTCTTGCGGCGAGAAAGAAGGCGAGGGTTCTTGCGGCGAGAAAGAAGGTGAGGGTTCTTGCGGCGAGAAAGAAGGCGAAGGTTCTTGCGGCGAGAAAGAAGGCGAAGGTTCTTGCGGCGAGAAAGAAGACTAAAGTAGCTGCGGCGCTTCTGTATAACAGAATCTTTGTTGAAGCATGAAAAAGCCCGCGCATCGCGCGGGCTTTTTTTTGCTAGATTGAATGCCATGAGTAAAGCAATAAAACGATGCAAATGGGCAGAGGGCGTCAGCCTTGATTACATCCGCTACCACGACGAAGAGTGGGGAGTGCCGGTGCACGACGACCGCACACAATTCGAGTTTCTTATTCTCGAAGGTGCGCAGGCGGGCTTGAGTTGGTCGACGATCCTCAATAAACGAGAGGGCTATCGAAAACTATTCGCAGATTTCGATCCGGAGAAGGTTGCACGGTTCACAAAAAAACGCGTCGAGAAAATGTTGCTCGACCCGTCGATTGTCCGAAACCGTCTGAAAGTCGAGTCCGCGGTGACCAATGCGAAAGCATTTCTCGAAATACAGACTGAGTTCGGTACATTCTGCGATTACATCTGGGACTTCGTGGACGGCAAGCCCATACAGAACACATTCAGGAAGGATAGTGAGGTGCCCGCCACGTCACCCGAATCCGACGCATTGAGCAAGGACCTCAAAAAACGCGGATTCAGGTTTGTGGGGAGCACGATCATCTACGCGCACATGCAGGCGGTCGGCATGGTTAACGACCATGTCGTCGAGTGTTTTCGCCACCGGCCGTGCGCGAGAATGGTCTAGGCTTTATTCACCGTCTCCGCCAGCGATGCGGCGAACTGTTGTCGCGTTGTAAACGCGGGCAGAATCGCAATCCAGCATGTCGCCCATGATTTCGTTCATCTTCTGGCGACCGCCACCGTTTGCGTTGTGCTGGTACGCCTTGCCGAAATCGGTGTAGTTATCGTAGGACGTTACCCACTTGAAATCCCAATCGGGTTCGCCGGCTCCGCCAAATACGCGCCACATCATCCAGGTGCCGTTGCCGAAGTTCTGCTCGGTCATGTAGGCAGCTGCCTCATCGATCCCGGCCTTCAGGGCCTCCCACTCGGTATCTTCGCCAATAGTGCAGTTAGAGAACATCAGAACGAAGTTATCGGGCGGTGGGCCTTCCTTTGGTTTTTTGACGTTTATCGTGGCCCAGTGTTCGTGGGTGTCACAAGTCACCACTTTGCTGAAACCCTCGGCCTGTTTTGTACCTTTCGTGAGGTAGCTGTCGATGCCCTCGCCCATGGCCTCCTGGTTCGTCCAGAAACCCAGCCAACCAACGTCGAATGAATCGTCCCCGTAGTAGTAAGGCGTCAGGGTCACTGCACCATAGTTATTAGTGCCCTGACTATCCATCCAGGCATTCCAGTCGGCGGCAGCTTTCTTGAGATCGTCAGGGCCTTTGCCATCATTGTAGTTGCAGGTGAAGGTGTCGACGGGCGTCACGTAGGGTGGCGCGTCCTCTTCTTCCTGGGCGTTGACCGTCACCCATGCGGATAGCGCCAGGGGAATCGCAGCCAAAATTGCCGTTGCTTTCTTATTCATTATTATTACTCTCAGAATGATTCTTGCAGTCCCGGCGGAATTACCGATTACAATCCAGTATAGAAGGTACGTACCTTTTTGCTCAAGGGGAGTCAAATGCCAGAAGAAACAACAACTAAAGTGTCAACGGGGTTTTGGATAATTGCCAGCGCGATGCTCGTCTGGAACCTGATTGGTCTCATGTTCTATTACCAGCAGTCGATACTGACTCCGGAAGCTATGGCGAACGCCGGCCTGACGGCACAGCAAATTGCCCACATAAGCAACACGCCCGCATGGGGACATTCGGGTTACGCAATCGCGGTCAACGCCGGGGTGCTCGGCTCCATATTCCTGTTGCTACGCAAGACCTGGGCAGTTCCGATGTTCATACTGTCGTTTGTCGGAGTGCTCGTTCAGGATCTCGACGCGATCGTTCTTCGTGATGCGATTGATGCCTGGGGTACGAGCGCGCTTTACCTGCCGATCACAGTGATCATTATCTGTCTTGCGGAGATTTGGTACTCGCGCTCGGCGAAGCACAAAGGCCTGCTTTCGTAAGGTTCAGTTGCCGATGGTCAGCAACGTGAGCGCCGAAACTCCCTGCGGCGTATTGTGGGAAATACCACCGAGGTAGATCGTGTTCCCAAGCAGATCGGCCCAGTCGACGGTGACCGTCTGGGTGGTGCCGGCAGCAACGAAGGCCGGTCCGCTGGCGCTCATATTGCCCTGGTCATCAGTGACGCCAAATGCCCAGCCGAGCAACTGGTAGTTCGCGCCAGGTCCGCCCTGAATTTCGTCGGTCTCGAAGCCGTGGATCATGACGGCGTAGAAGCCCTCGGCCGGGCGATAGACGTCAACGCGTTCCTCTGACGTGGGTTCGCCGCTTTCTCCAAGCTTGATGCAGCTCGCACCATCGGTGCCGCAGTAATACACGTACATGTCGAGGTCATCCGGGTCACCATCTGTCAGCGCGTCAAACAACGCAAATCGCAGGTACAGTTGATTGGCGGGTACTGAAATAACGTGTTGCGTCACACCGTTCGTGGTCCGGAAAAAGAATGTCTTCAGCGGGTCGTTATCAACAAAGCCGTTGAGCACCAGCGGCTGGTTGAGTCCATGCACCCGGGGCGTGTAAGAGCCCGAATAGCCGAACTCAACGTCGAAGCTCACGGTGCCCGTGCCGCCGAAAGTCGTAATCTCATCCGGCGCCAGCACCGACGTCGGCTTGACTGCGATCGGACTGAACACGTCGTGAGAATCCGAACGCCAGGTCATTGAACCGAAACGCCACAGATCGAGCGGCCCGGATTCGTAGCTAATCGTTATCTCGAAACCTGCCGATTCGCCAGGACCCAGTGAAATCGTCGATGGTACGACGTCGGCGCGCATGCCGGGTGGTGGGGAAATTTCAACGTTGTACGATCCCGCTTCCTCGCTGACATTTGTGACCCGCCGCGTGACGGTCTGCGAATTTGCCAGCCTCGACAAGCTGATAGACGGCAGGTTGAGCGCCCGCGCCTCGAACGACATGCCCGCCGCTTCCAGTTCGTCGCAGCGCGTATCGGTCACTGCCGGTGATTCAATGCCGCACGCGAAAGCATCGTATTCGTCATCGGTGATTTCATAAACGAGGCCGGGGTCGATCGCCATGTTCGCCACGATGTGGCCGGCACCAAAATCGAACGGATTGGCGTCGCCCAGTCCGGTGGAAGCGGTGATGTCCTGACGCGACGTCGTCATGAGTGCAGACTTGACCGCAGCCGGCGACCAGGTTGGATGCGCCTGCCGAATCAGCGCGGCAACGCCTGCGACATGTGGCGTCGACATTGACGTGCCACTCAGGTACGCAAAATTTTCCCCTGGCGTTGAGTACGCCGAGTCAGGCGAGAACCCGGCAAGGATGTTCACACCGGGGGCAGTGACATCCGGTTTTAAAACATCCGGGACGGGTGCCGGGCCGCGTGCCGAGAACGTCGCCATTTCATTGCCGGCGTCGCTCGACGTCAGCAGGAAGCCCTTATTCAGGACAACTGTCACATCGATGTCCGCGTCGATCTCGGCGAGGATCAGGTTTGCGTCTGCCTGGCCCAGCATCAATGCCGGGATGTCCGACAGCCCGGATTCGCCATGCATAACAATGGGGTCACCTGCAATGTTGTAGACCAACGCGGCGACTGCCCCGGCATCAGCTGCGTTCTTCACCATTTCGTCAAAACGGCAACCAGTCCGCTGGATGAAGGCAACATTGCCCCGCACTTCGTCGTCGTTGATGAGCGCCTGGCAGGCATCTGCTTCGGAGCCTGTAGCCCCGGTGTCCAGCGACGTGTCGCCATCGTCAACGAGAACGAGTGAAGACTCGATTGGGTCGACCTCATCGAGTGGCGGCGTGAAGTTGGCCTCCTTCACCGCGTACTTTCCTGCGAGGTTCGGCGGCGCCGTAATCTCCATGGCTTCCACGTTGGACTCACCGTCGCGCGTTGATGCAGCTGCCGTGATCACCCAGGGCGCACCCGCCGGTGAGCCGATGGTGCCGAGGTTCGGGCCTTCGTTTCCTGCGGCAACGATAGCCAGTACGCCCGCTTTGGAAGCGGCCATCAGGGCGATATCGTCGGGTGCGGTCGTGCGCGTCAGGGAACTGCCGACCGAGTAGCTAATGACATCAACACCGTCCGCAACTGCAGCGTCTATGGCGTTTGCGAGGTCCGATGTATTGCAGCTCGCGCGGGTGTCGCCAGGTCGAAGCCAGCAGGCCTTGTAGGCGGCTATCCTGGCCCTGGGCGCCATGCCTTCGATATCGCCAATCAACGTGCCGAAAATCGAAGCGCTCGTCCGGTTGCCCGCTGCCGTCGTTGCCGTGTGAGTGCCATGTCCGTCCGCATCACGCGGCGAGCGTATTTCGTCTTCGTCGATAGGGCCGGTCTCGACAGCGCCGTCGATAAACCAGCGTGCGCCGATTACCTTGTTGTTGCAATCAGCGGCCTCGAAGCGCTCTCCTGCGATGCAGGCGCCGTTCCACCCTTCGGGCTCATCAAAATTGATGACGTCATCAGCCTTGTGGTAGCGCCTGCACAGCCACCTGCCGAGGAGTGTGGTCTCGCCCCAGCTGCTGCTGCATGCGCGAGGCATGTCGGCCTGACGCGCATCCTGCAAGGCTGGGTGCTCGGGAGAGATGCCGCTGTCGATAACGCCGATTACGATACCCTCGCCATCGAGTCCCGCAACGCTTCGCAACCCGTTCTCGGCATCAAACAGCCCGAGGAAGGTGGGGGTGTAACGTGTCGCCATGGGCCGTACTTCGTCTTCCCAGACATTGAGCACCTCGGCGTCGTGTTCGAGTTTCTGCGCCTGCGTGACGCTCATGCGGGCAGCAAAACCGTTCAGTCCGTATTTGTAACTGTAGATTTTCTGTGCCCCCGGACCGGCTCTGGCGAGCACGAGCTCCTGTTCCTGCTGGAGTCGTGCGGCATGCGCCTTGACCGACGGCTTGTTCTTGTCGAACCTGGTGTACGGAGCGTGTTTTTCCGCTGCAGATGGTGTGCGCAGCTGGACGATGTATACCTTGGTCTGTTCCGGGTTATCGGCGCCTTCCAGGCGCACCGCCATTTCGCTGGCATCGCGGAGCACGGACCCGGATTGCGCCAGACCGTTGACGGAGAGAGATAACAAACCGCAGAGCAGAAACAGGCGGGCAGTGTTCATGGCATCAGTCGTTGAGGTAGCCGCTCATTTCTTCGGCAGAAAACTCCACACCCAGCCCCATGGCGATTCTGTTGACGAAATTGAAGTAGCCGACAATCAACGTAAGGTCGAGAATGTCCTTGTCAGACAACCCTTCAGCACGAAGCTCGCCCAGGTCGCTTTCAGTCATGGCGCCCGGCGCGGTTGTCAGTTTTTCCGCATAGCGGACGATATTGCTCAATCTCGGCTCAAGCGTTTCGAGGCCATCCGCCGTCATCAGCATGTTCAGCGCGTCCTGATCGTCGATGAAGTGGCGCAGAGCCTCGGTATGGTGATTGACGCAGTAGTCACATTCATTGGTGGCGGATACGACAACAGCAACGGCCTCACGCTCCATCCGGCTGAGCCCCGACTTGCCGAACATCAGTGTCATGTAGAGGTCAAGATGATTGCCCAGCGCCGCCGGATTCAGGCTGTGGACCTTGAGAATATTGGAAATCTTGCCGCGCTTTTTTTTCAGCTCGGCATACATCTCTCCCAGTGAACCGTCGGCTTCGCCAACCTCAATTTCTTGGATCCAGGACATGCGAGGACGTTACCACGGATATCAGGTGGCGAATAGTTGCCCCGGCTTAGCCATCACCGTCTCCGAGCCAGTCGCGCGGGCGCAAATAGTCGGTGTAGAGCTTCTCCTCGGGCGACCCCGGTTCGGGACTCCAGTTGTATGCCCAGCGAACCTGTGGCGGCAGGGACATCAGGATCGACTCGGTGCGCCCACCCGACTGCAGGCCAAACAGCGTACCCCGGTCATAGAGGAGGTTGAATTCCACGTATCGACCGCGTCGATACAGCTGGAAGTCGCGCTGTCGGTCACCATAGCGGTGGGACACGCGTCGTTCCACGATCGGCTTGTAACCCGTCAGAAAACCGTCACCCGCAGCGCGCACGAACTCGAAGCTTTTGTCGAAGCCAAGCTCGTTGACATCATCAAAAAACAGGCCGCCCACACCGCGAGTTTCATTGCGATGCTTGAGGTAGAAATACTCATCGCACCACTGTTTGTATCGTGGATACAGGTCCTCGCCGAACGGATCACATACGCCCTTTGCGTTCTTGTGCCAGTGCACAATGTCATCGTGAAACGGGTAATACGGCGTCAGGTCGAAGCCGCCACCAAACCACCAGACTGGTTTGCGCTGGCCAGCGGTAAAAAAGCGGAAGTTGGCATGGGTTGTCGGCACATAGGGGTTGCGAGGATGAAGGACCAGGGAAACGCCCACGGCCTGGAAGGCCTTGCCGGCGAGCTCGGGCCGGTTCTTTGTTGCTGATGGTGGCATTTGCTTGCCGAAAACATGCGAAAAACCGACGCCGGCCTGTTCAAATACTCCGCCGTCCGACATGACGCGACTTTCACCACCGCCACCACCCGGGCGCTCCCAGGTATCCCTCGCAAACGTCGCCTTACCGTCGAGCGCTTCGAGCTCGGCGCAGATACGATTCTGCAAGCTGGCGAGGTGCGCCTTCACATCGTCGATGTTGCTCATTTCGATCCTGGTCGCAAAACTTTTCCGCTGTCGAAGTCCCGGATTTCGGATGGACCGGATGCCGGGCCACAGTCACCGGGGACGACGTAGTCTACAACGTTGGCGAATTGGCGACGCAGCACATAGCGGTTTCTGGCCGTTGGTTTACCGCTCAGGTTGGCGCTCGTCGAAACCAGCGGTGACTCTGCGGCGAGGCAAAGTGCTCTCGCCACCGGATTGCTCGTGATGCGGACGGCGAGGCTGGCATGTTCACCGCGCAGCATCGGTGAGGCTTTCACGCCGGGTGCGATGATCCACGTGATCGGGTGGTCGGGGTCCGGTTCAGGAAGTGACCGTCCAGCAGGCAATTCAATCCAGTCCTCTAACTGCTCGGCATTGGCAGCGATTACTATCAACCCCTTGGCGGCGTCGCGGCGCTTGATGTCGAGCAGCCGCCGCAGGGCTTGCTGGTCGTCAGGCAGGCAGCCCAGACCGAATACGCCTTCGGTTGGATACGCGATGATGCCACCGCGCAGCAAGACATTGGCGGCATGCAACACGGAGATCATGATTTATTCCTTGCTGCTCTTCTTCTTGGCCGCCTTCGTGGCCTTCTTCTTTTTCTTTGTCTTTTTCTTGGTGGCCTTCTTCTTCGCGGCTGGCTTCTTCGCGACCTTCTTCTTGCCGCGGCGACCACGCTCAGGCGCTGCAGCGAGCAGCTCCTTGCATTCCTCGAGCGTCAGAGACTTCGGCTCGCGATCCTTGGGCACGCGAGCATTCTTGGCCTTGTCCGTAATGTACGGGCCGTAACGGCCATTGAGGACCTGGATGCCATCTTTTTCGAAATCGAGAATGATGCGGTTTGCATCTTCGATTTTCTTCTCTTCGATGAGCTCGAGGGCGCGCGGCAGCTCAATCGTGTACGGATCATCGCCCTTGATGGAAACGTACTTGTCGCCATAGCGGACGTAGGGGCCAAAACGACCGACGCTTGCCGAAACGGACAGGCCATCGGGCGTCTCGCCGAGCTTGCGTGGCAGTTTGAACAGTTCGAGTGCGGTTGTGAGGTCGATCTCGTTCATCTTCTGTCCGGGACGCAGGCCGGCGAACTTCGGTTTTTCCTCGTCGTCCTTGGTTCCGATCTGTACGAACGGTCCATAGCGGCCCATGCGAACCGTGACGGGCTTGCCGCTCTTCGGGTCGGTGCCGAGCTCGCGAGCCTGTGCTACCTGCTCACGGGTGACGGAGGTTTCTTTCTCTTCACAGAGCTTGTTGAACGGGCGCCAGAAATCGTCAAGCAGCGGGACCCAGTCCTTGTGGCCGAGGGACACTTCATCCAGATCGTCCTCCAGCCTTGCCGTGAAATCGTAATCGACGTACTGCGTGAAATGTTCTGTTAGAAAGCCGTTGACGATACGTCCAATGTCCGTCGGAATAAAACGCTTGGCGTCCATCTCGACGTACTCACGGTTCTTGAGCGTTGCAATGATGCTCGCGTAGGTCGACGGGCGTCCGATACCGTATTCCTCGAGTGTTTTAACGAGGCTCGCCTCCGTGAAGCGGGGCGGTGGCTCCGTGAAGTGCTGCTCGGGCCGCAGCTCATCGAGCTTGATCGTGTCGCCCTCGTCGATCTCGGGCAGGAGCCGATCGCTGTCGTCGTCTTTTGAATCGTCCTTCCCTTCCTGGTAGACGGCCATGAAGCCCGGCTCGACGAGGACGGAACCATTGGCCCGCATGCGGTGCCCGAGTTGCTCATCGCCGGCGGCCATCTCGATGGCAACCGTATCGAATAAGGCCGGGACCATCTGGCAGGCCATCGTCCGCTTCCAGATAAGCGAATAGAGTTTGTACTGATCCTCGTCGAGCGAACCGCGGATTTCATCCGGGATGTGCGCAACAGATGTCGGACGAATGGCCTCATGCGCTTCCTGCGCATTCTTTGATTTCGTTTTGAACACGCGCGGCTCGTCGGGCACGTTTTTCTTGCCGTAGCGCTCAGCGATCATGTCGCGGATTTCGGCAACAGCAACATCAGCCAGCGTCACGGAGTCGGTACGCATGTAGGAAATCAGGCCTACCAGCCCCTCGCCGGGCAGCTCGATGCCTTCGTAGAGTTTTTGCGCAACGCGCATCGTGCGCTGGGTGTTGAAACCCAGTTTCCGCGATGCTTCCTGTTGCAGTGTCGAGGTCGTGAAGGGTGCGGTGGGGTTGCGGCGGCGCTGGCGCTTGTTGACGCTGAGAACCGTGAACTCACCGCCAGCGGCCTCGAGCAGTGTCTTTTCAACCTCACGCGCGGATGCTTCGTTCTCGAAGCTGAATTGTTCGACCTTTTCGCCCTTGTAACTGACGAGGCGCGAGACGAAGGGTTGCTCGTTCTTGCTGACGTCGGCTTCGATCGTCCAGTATTCGCGCGCTTTGAACGCTTCGATCTCGAGTTCGCGCTCGACGATCATGCGGAGCGCCGGGCTTTGCACGCGGCCGGCTGACAGGCCTGGCTGTACCTTTTTCCAGAGCAATGGCGACAAATTGAAGCCGACAAGGTAGTCGAGTGCACGGCGCGCCTGTTGCGCACCGACCAGGTCCTCGGATAGTTCGCGAGGATGATCTACAGCATCCTGCACGGCCTGCTTGGTTATTTCATGGAAAACGACGCGACGTACGTCCTTGCCGTCCAGCGCGCCGCGTTCCTTGAGAAGCTCAATCAGATGCCAGGATATGGCCTCGCCTTCACGATCGGGATCAGTCGCGAGGTACAGTGCATCGGCTTTCTTGAGTGCACGAATAATGGCTTTGACGTGCTTTTCATTGCGTTCGATCACCTGGTACTTCATCTTGAAGTTGTTGTCAGGGTCAACGGCGCCTTCCTTGGGCACGAGGTCCCGGACATGGCCATAAGAGGCCATGACATCGAAGTCCTTGCCAAGGTACTTGCTGATCGTCTTCGACTTTGCGGGCGACTCGACAATTACGAGATTCTTAGACATCTGCTCCGTTCGGCCCCTCGCAGGGGCTCAAAAAATGAAAAACCGCGGTTTCTGCCGCGGTTGAATTACAGGCTTGACGGCTATGTGTCAAGAAATTCGGGCTTTCGCGTCAGTGAATCAGGTCTGATGCTTCCTCAAAAACAAGGTCTTCCATGCGGGCATAAGCAAGCTCCTGCCCGGGCTGGCTGAACAAGACCATCAGTACGACCCACTTGATCTGTTCGACATCGATATCAGTCGTTTCGAGCGCCAGAAGCCGGTCCACGAGGATCTCTCGCTGCAGTGGCGACAATATTCCGATCTGCTCGAGATACGTAATGTAGCCGCGGCAACTTGCGTCAAGCCGCTCATGCTCGAACTCGTTATATATGCGGGTGCCATGCGCCGTCTGGTTGCCGTAGTTGAGGTTTTCCTGTTGGTTGGTCAGCCCATCCAGCCACTCAAGTGCGCGCTCGATCTCGATATCGCCAAAGCCGGCGCGCGCGAGCTCGATACGCAATTCGTTCTGATCGGGTTCAGGGACTTCTTCTGCGTCGACGTAGGTTTCGAATAGGTACATGAGTACGTCGAGTACGTTTTCTTTCATGCCTGGAGCGGCTCCTTTAAGGCGTAACGTCCGCCGGACAATGACTCCACTTCTCCATGGAGCTCCAGGATCAGGAGCATGGAGGAAAGCTGATCAATCGTCAAACCCGATTGCTTTCCGAGCTCGTCGATATTGATCGGGTCGAAGCTCAGGTGTTTGCGCAACTCACCGTAGTCATCATCAACGGTGTCCAGCATATGTTTAGTCAGCGGCCTGAGTTCGGCGAGGATGTCCGCGGCTGTTTCTACGAGCTTGGCGCCCTGTCGAATCAGTTCGTGGCAGCCTCGGGCCAGCGGATTATGGATGGATCCGGGCAGTGCGAATACCTCGCGTCCCTGTTCGGCCGCGAGTCGTGCCGTTATCAGCGAACCGCTGCGGCGTGCGGCCTCGACAACCAGGGTGCCGAGGCTAAGGCCGCTGATCAGGCGGTTTCTTTCGGGAAAGTGCCATCGCTCCGGGGCCGCGCCGAGCGGATATTCGCTCACGAGCGCTCCGCTCTCGACAATCGAGTGGGCCAGCTTGCGGTTGCCTGCCGGATAAACGCGGTCAATGCCGTTACCGACAAACGCGACAGTCTTGCCGTCCGCATCGAGCGCGCCTTGATGCGCAGCAGCATCGATGCCCTGTGCCAGGCCACTCACAATCGAAAAGCCGTGACTGGCGAGGTGTTTTGCAAAGTCGTGCGCATTGCGGACGCCGCCTTTGGTCGGGTTGCGACTGCCGATAATCGCAAACGACGGCAGGTGCAGTGCGTCAAGATCGCCATTGACGTACAGCATGAGTGGTGGCCCCGGTATCTGGGCGAGCATTTCCGGGTAGCTGTCCTCGCCCCACGCGA
>JBFFOS010000077.1:0-12981 GCA_041574375.1 Woeseiaceae bacterium | reverse complement strand
TACGAGTTGATGACGTTCTACGACAACCACGACATGGATCGCATGAATGCCGATGTCGACGGATTCATAGACGCGAACAACTGGCTGTTCACAAGTCGCGGCATTCCGGTTGTTTATTATGGATCGGAGGTCGGTTTTCGTGCCGGTACGAACGAGCACACCGGCAACCGTGACTACTTCGGCCAGGACAACGTGAATAAGGCTCGGTCGCATCCAATTCGCAGAGCGCTGCAAGGTATAGCCGAGGTGCGCAAGGGATCCATCGCGCTGCAACGTGGTCTGCAGGTCAACGGCAACTTTGGTGACGATACGGCCGAATTTTTCCGCGTCTACGAGAAGGACGGCGTCGCTCAGACGGCGCTGGTACTTCTCAACAAAAGTGACGAGCCCGTCGAATTCGTCGTCGATGATTTCGTGAGTGCGGGCAGCTGGCGCGACGCGCTGGCAGATGACGTTGTCGAAGTGAGCGCTTCGCAACCTGTGTTGACGGCGACGGTTAACGCGCATGGAGTACGGGTCCTGCTTTACGACCAGCCAGCCACTAACGAGGCATTACTGAATAAACTCGATGTATCGCAGGTCAACGCGCGCCGCATGAATCCCGAATAATCAATTCGGGTGCCATCAACGATGACTCGAAGGTATTGCCCTCGATAAGGCTGACGATACCATGCACAAGGCCGTCACCGGCTTTGTGTATATCCTGCCTGACGGTTGTTAGCGCGGGTGTCACGTGTGCCGCAAGTGGAACATCGTCGAAACCGACTATCGCGACGTCATGTGGCAGCTTGTACCCATGGTCCTCGAGTGCCCGCATGGCCCCGATCGCAATCACATCAGTAACGGCAAATATTGCGTCAAACGGCTGCTTGCGCGCGAGTAGTTCTTCAACTGCCTGGTAGCCCTGGCGCTCCGAACTGTTCGCATCGACCTTGAGCGTGCCATCTGGCGCGAGGCCGAATTCATTCATCGCGTTGCAGTACCCGCTGTAGCGCGCAGCGAGTTCCGGAGACCGGCGAGATGTACTGCCGAGAAATGCGATATTTTTTCTGCCTTGCTGAAGCAGGTGCTTTGTCGCCTGGTAGCCGCCGTCGACATTGTCACAGCCGATTGAGTAACCGGGCTGCTCATTGATGGTCGCGCCCCAGATCACGAATCGAGTATTGGCATCTGCAAGCGCCGTGAGCTTCTCGCGATATTTAATGTAGTCTCCGTAGCCCAGGAGAATCAATCCGTCTGCACGATGGCTGGCCTGGTACTCGATATGCCAGTCATCGCTAAGCTGTTGCAGGGAGACCAGGACGTCGTAACCGAGCGCGGCGGCGGCTCTTGTAATGTAGCCGAGCATGGAAAGGAAGAACGGATTGATGAGGGCATCTTCGCCTTCGGTTTCATCAAAAAGGAGCAGCGCGATGGTGTTGCTCTGGTGTGTTCGCAGGCCGGCCGCGTTGCGATTGACGAAATAGTTGAGGTCACGGGCGATCTTCTGGATCTTCTCCCGAGTCTCGGTACGCACAAGAGGAGAGCCACGCAGCGCGCGGGATACGGTTGCCTGCGATACACCGGCAAGATCCGCGATGTCTCGTGATGTTGGGTTTTCGACTTTCATGGCGTCGGCACCGAGTACTCCTCCTGGCAACACATCAATGTGTCTGACAATTGCCCGAGACACAATTGCGGACAACACGGACACTGAATATATGCCGCATATCGAGTGCCAACAACCGGTGGCCGGGCTCTACTCCTGGGCTGGATTCTCACCGGGCTCCTCGGCCTGAATCGGCGTTCCATTGCGCGGTACAGACGTTATTCCGGCCTCGTGCCTCGGAAACGCTTCGGCGTCGATTGTCTCGAGGTATCCATGCCACGCGGCGTACCCAATTACCGGCACGATAACGATCAGGCCGACGAATGCCGTTGCGACCCCGATCAGCAGTGACACAACGACCGTGGTCAGCCAGACAATCATGGCGCCCTTGTTACGCAATACCGCGTTTACCGAAGTCACGATCGCCGTAATGCTGTCGACATCGCGATGCATGATCATTGGCAAGGAGAATGCGCTGGCAGAAAACGTGACGGCGGCAAATACAGCGCCTATCGCAGAGCCAAAGCCGAGATAGGCAATCCATTCACCAAGGGTCGCGTTTCCGTCAGTCGGAAAGAACACACTGACCATCACGGCAGCACGAGCCCAGACGAGAAAAATGACAAGTAGAGCGAGTGCGAAAATCATCTCGTTGCCGAAATGGCGGTTGAAGGCGGCGCGCATACTCCTGGTCATCAGGGGTGCCTGGCCGCGTTCGAGTTGTGCGCTGATCGCGTACAGGCCAATGCACGTCAAAGGTGCGAGAAAGACGAAGCCGCCGAGCATCGAGAACATGAACCACTGGCTGCCGCGGAACCAGGCCAGCAAACAGACAATTCCGATCATCAGCGCTACGGCCAGACCGTAGGCCATGCTCTGTTGCGGCGCCTCCATAAGGTCGCCGATACCGCGTCTGACCCATCGCAAGGGCGCCCACGGCGACAGTTTCCGGCAAGGCGCAACGAATGGTAGCGCGTCGCGGTTGAGTTCGGACTCTTTGGCCATCGCAAATTCCCCCTATACGTACGTTGCCCATTGGTCGCAGCATGTGCAATCAGCTCTCATCTGGTTTATTAGTATGCCCATAATCACGCCTGGCTTGAAATCTGTCATAGGCCTGGCGCCGGTCATTGGAGGCAATTCGGTCACCAGCATATCCAACACCTGCAGGGCAATCGTGTCCGGAGCCGTCCTGGTCATGCTCGCATGGCCAGTATTCGCTGATGACCGGAGCACTCTCGAGCGCCAGGTCGACAGGATTTCGCACAAGGAACTGGACCTGCCCTGGCTGCGCGGTGACGCCAATATCTGGAGTGGTGCCGCGAGCGCAGTACTGGCAGGCATCGCCGTTGACAGGGCAACCACTGACAGCCCTCACGGTGGCCTCAGCGTCGATACAGACATCCGGGGACCGGTCGAGAAGCTTGGCGACGACTTACAGTCTCTGACGACTGTCGCGGGATACGTTACGTCCCTGACGGCCAAAGACTATCGTGGTTTTGTTTACATGGGTATGCATAACGTCGTCTCGTCAGGCACGACAAAGATGCTCAAGAGCGGCGTCAAGCAAAGTCGACCCGGCGATCAGGACAACAACTCCTTTCCGTCGGGACACACTAATACAGCTTTTCTCGGCGCTGCGTTCATGCAGCAGCGATACGGTTCGGCTTGGGGGCTACCGTCCTACGTCTCAGCCCTTATCGTCGGCTGGTCCCGCGTCTACGCTAATAAGCACTACGCCAATGATGTCATCACCAGCGCATCGATCGCGATGTTGAGCGCCTGGGCCATAGTGCCGCCCTATGATACAGAGCGTGCTGCGAGGTGGCGTGACCTGGAGCGCAGGCGCAGGTTTCGTTTCGGGTGGGAGATGACATTAAACGACGTCAATCGCAACGAGGTGCGAGCACCGCTTGGCACCGGTGACTCTTTCGTGTCCCCATTTGACAAGGATGCAAACGAGCCGTGGGCAAACTCACACGTTGAAATCGAATACCGAATAGACGATCGACGTTCATTACATGGCGTTTTTTCGCCTTGGGAGACCCGTTCCTACGGTCAATTCTCGGAGCCTACAAACTTTGCCAACGTCTTGTTTCCGGCCAACGAGGATCTGCGCGTCGCGCACCTGATGTGGACTTTTGGCGCGCAATATCGGCAAGTACTGGCGAATACCGGGTGGTTCAATGCACGATGGGGGTTCGGTGTGACCGGCCAGTACACGGAGGAAGAGGTGTTCGTCGTCGATGAAACGCAGCCCGAGAAACGGGGCCTCTCCGCCGCAAGTGATGCATACGCCTGGTTCGGTGTTGTGCATCTTGGTGCCGACCTGAAACTGGTATGGAAGCTGCACCTCGCGGCGGAGTTTGACTACGGGATGTCGAGCAGCAACGCGTTCTTCGATTGGAGCGCACAGCTCAAAGCGCGCCTGAACAACAAATGGGATGTGGGCCTTGGCTGGCGTGAATTCGAGACCGATCTCAAGGACAATAATCTGCGGAATGACTTCAAGCGCAGTGGCCTGGCACTAAACATCGGTTACGCGTTCTAGTTACTGCCTCTCCCTGTTCAACGTCATTTGGCCGCCCTGACGCGCAATGCCCTGTGTTACGCGGAAAGTCGACTGCGTCACGCAATCGCAGGCAATCGATTCGTAAACTAGGGCCTTATTGTCAAATTAACCCGTGGGGTCCGGGTAATCTTATGTCAAATCGTCATACAACGTCGCCGTCAGGACATCCGGCGGGCGGTCCGTGGTCAATGTCATAGCCATGCGGCGCCAGCGCTGACAGGAAGGGATATGTCCGACAGTCATCATCTATCAAGCAATCGCGTGCTCGTCGTCGACGACGATGCTCAGGTGATTGGTGAATACCTTCGCTGTCTTGGCAAGGATTTCGAGCCGGATGCCGCAACGGCAACGCTCGGCGATCTCGAAAAGGTTCTCCTCGGCGAAGAATCCGACGAGAAGGGCGCCGCACGGTTCGAGGTTCACTCTCGCAATCAGGGTGGAGCAGCCGTAGACGCAGTCAAGGCGGCGATCGATGAGGGCGCACCGTTCTCAATAGTCTTCGTAGATATAGAAATGCCACCCGGTATGGATGGCATCGAAACGGCCAAGCGGATCCGCGAAGCGGATGCAAACATCAACATAGTCCTCGTCACAGGATCTCAAAACGTTTACCCGGACAACCTGGGCAGAGAGATTCCTCCTGCGGACAAGGTGTTCTTTTTCAAGAAACCGTTCCATGTTGCCGAGTGTCGGCAGCTGGCCGTCGCATTGTGTGGCAAGTGGCACGCTGACAGGGCGCTGCGAAAAGCCAACGAGGATCTGGAGCGCCGCGTCGAGGAACGCACGGCCGCACTGCAGAAAATCGCCTATTTCGATATCGTTACCCGTCTTCCAAATCAGTTGCTGCTGATCGAAGAGCTAAAGAGCCTGATCAGCCGGGCCGAGGATTCGGCGGGCGATACGGTGATTGTGCTCCTCGACATCGAACGGTTCAGCTTCATCAACGAGACCATGGGCTATGACGCTGGCACTGAACTGCTGCGTTCGGTCGGCAACCGCCTGAGCCGCACTTTTGCTCAGGACGGCACCCGGAAGAGGGCCATCATCGGGCGCTTCGGTGCTGATGAATTTGCTGTGTTGATGCCCGGCGTCGATTCGGATATCGAAATTCGTGATCTGGCTGAGGCGGTCAAGCAGACAGTTGAGGAGCCATTCCTGATTGACGGTCGCGACCTGTTTCTCAAAGCGGCAATTGGCGTGTCCTGGCACCCGGTGCACGGGCGCGACGCCAAGTCTGTTTTCCGGTGCGCTGAAGCAGCATTGCACCGCTCCATGCGCAGCCTCGACACTTCGATTACCTATTACCATAGCGAGATGCGTTATCGCGCTCGCCACAAATTTGACCTCGAGGCCGAACTGCGGGGGGCCATCGAGTCTGGTCAGATCGCGGCGCATTACCAGCCACAGCAGTGCACGAAGACCGGCAAACTTGCCGGCGTGGAAGCGTTGGCACGGTGGATTCGGCCTGACGGCTCGGTGGTCCCGCCCTCGGACTTTGTTCCGCTCAGCGAAGAGATGGGCATTTCGGACATATTTTTCGAGTCCATCATGCGAGCGGTTTGCAACGATGTTGCGCGCTGGCGTGAAGAGGGTGACTGGGATGTTCCTGTCAGCGTTAATCTATCGGCTCACCAGCTACGAAATAGTGACCTCGTAAGCCTGATCAAAGGCGTACTGTCGAGCACGCAGGTCGACAGAAAACTAATCAACCTGGAACTCACCGAAACCGTATTGCTTGAGGATCTCACGGTTGCACAACCAATGCTGGACGACCTCGCATCTTACGGCGTCGGAATCCACATCGATGATTTTGGTACGGGCTACTCGTCGCTGAGTTACCTGGCACAGCTGCCGGTGCAGACGATTAAGATCGACCGGACATTCGTAAAGCAACTATCCACCCCTGGAGCCAATACCCGCGTCATCGAAGCGATCATCGCGCTGGGCAAGGCCATGGAGCTCGAGGTCGTGGCAGAGGGCGTGGAGACTGATCAGCAATACGCGATCGTGCGCAGGCTTGGTTGCGACCTGGTGCAAGGATATTTTGTTGCCAAGCCGATGCCCGCGCACGAGCTGCGTAAGTGGTGTGACGGCTACGAAGATACCCAAAGCCTCAAGCACGGTTCTACCGTGGTCGGGATCGACGAAGCTCGCTACTAGCTAAAAAAAAGCGCGTACAGCCTGGAGCTGTACGCGCTTATATCTGCTAATGACTAAAAGCGTGCTTGTCTTGCCTAGTTCTCCAGGATGCGCAGGACCACGCGACGATTCTGAGCCTTGCCAGCAGCGGTCGTATTGTCCGCAACCGGTTGCAACTCACCGTAACCGCGAACCGTCATACGGCCTGCATCAACGCCCTTGGAGGCGAGGTAATCGCTGACCGTTTGTGCACGACGGGCCGACAAGCTTTCGTTGTACTCCGCTGCGCCGTCGCTGTCCGTGTGACCTTGTACTTCGACCTTGATTTCCGGGTACTTGAGAAGCGTTTCAGCCACCAGGTTAAGAACGTTTGAGGCACCGGAGGCGAGACGGTCAGAGTTGGACTCGAAGTTCACGCCTTGCAGCGTGTAGTCACCTTTTATCTCGCAACCTTTTCTGTCTACAGGCGTGCCTGCCGGCGTTCCCGGACATTCATCGAGGCGATTGACAACGCCATCGCCGTCGTCATCAAGCTCACAGCCTTTCGCGTCAACTGGTTGGCCAGCGGGTGTTCCCGGACACTCGTCCATGTCATCGCTTACGCCATCGCCGTCACTGTCGTTCGGGCAGCCATTTGCATCAACAGCTACACCACTTGGCGTGCCCGGGCACTGGTCTTTCGAGTTCTTGACACCGTCGCCATCGCTATCGAGTTCGCAACCCCAGACGTCAACTTGTGCGCCTGCCGGCGTGTTCGGGCAATTGTCCGAACCGTCTTCGACCCCATCGCCATCCGTGTCCACCCATTGTGGCGTCGCCGGACCGAAAGGAATCTGGAGGCCAACGCTGAACAGGCTGTCACGCATTTTATCCGGAGAGGCGTATTCCAGACGGCGCCTGAACTCGCCACGGATAGCTACGTTGGATTTGAACGGGCTGAGATAGAAGCCGGCGCCAAACGCGTAGGCTGCACCGTTGCTCTCGCCGCCACCACCCGACTGGTCGATCGTGAACGAGCTGAGGCCCAGGAGCAGGTAGGGGCTGAAGTATTCGGCACGCCGGAAGACGCGCTGAAAGTCGATTCCGAGCGCGGTGTGCTCTTCACCCGGCTGGCCTGAGCGCGATGATTTGGGCGTCGCCACACTGAGCATCGCCTCGAAATTGATTGTTTCGCTAATGGCATAACCCATCCCGAGTTGCCCGCCGTTGACCGCGTCCTCAAGACCGCGTCTGCTATCATCATCGATATACGATCCCATGAAGCTGAAATAGCCCTGGCCGGCCTCGGCGTCAGCGTGCGCACTTTGTATTCCGGCGAATGCAAAGGTGGTCGCTGCGACTGCGCAGATGAAAGTTCTCATGAATTTGCTCCCTACAGTTTATACCCGGTCCTTCCGCACGAGACGGCAAAGCCGTGTTGTTCCTGTTGCATTGACGCGCGTGAACGCGAAGGTTCCCGTGCGAGGTCGTCTCGGTTCGGTTCCCGGCCGCAATTCTAGCATTTGCACAGTGATTATGCGCAAAAAGACTGCGGGAGAGCGCCACCGAGAGATCTGTTGATTTGCTGCAAAAACGCGTACAGAAACTGACTCGAGGTGATCCAAAAAGGAGAAAACAATGCGTGTCGTAATAACATCCGAAATCACAGCATCGTCATCGAAGCGCTTTGAAGAAGCAGTTCGCAAGGGTATTTATCGCGTGACCAAGTAAGTGACTTTCATCGTCAAGTAACCTGAAGCACTTGCACAATATCAATCAATCGGTAGAAGACAGCAGTGGCAGGAAAACAGGAGGTCTATAAAGACAAAGCGGGTGATTTTCGGTTTCGCCCGAAAGCTGGCGTTGCCCGGTCGTCTTTGTCAGGCGCGTTGGTAGTATTTCACGCCATTCTTGTCCTGTATCGTATTCATCTGCCCCGTGTCACAAAGATAATGCAGGTGCGCGATGGCCTCACCCGTTGCCATGATGCGATTGTTGTCACCGATCCGGGCCGAATACAGCGACTCGAAGGTATCGACCACCCGCATCGGTTCCGCACCGATATCCAGTAGCACGTCCAATCTGTCCGTGTGTTCTTTTGCCAACTCGTCGAGACGCAGATGAGCACCCCGGAACGGCTTGCCGTGAGCGGGCAGGACCAGCACATCTTCGGGCATGCGCGATTTTAGTTTCTTGAGAGAGGCAAACCAGTCCTTTAGCGGATTGGCCAGCGGTTCGGTCGGCCAGACGCTGACGTTGGGCGAAATTGTCGGCAGAATCTGGTCGCCGGATATCAGGATGTTGCGTTCTTCGTCATACAGGCACGCGTGCTCCGGGGAGTGACCGCGACCCACGATCACTTCCCAGTCGTGGCCCGCGAACGAGAGGTGCTCTCCATCAACCATGCGCTTGTAGGCGTCCGGCATGCTCTTTACGAATTTGCCGAACATGCCAAAGTTGGCCCTGTAGTTTGCAAGTTGCTCGTCCGAGAACCCCGCCGCCTTGTAAAACCGCACTCCTTCTTCGGGTGCTTCACGGCCTGTATCGCTGATGAGGACGCGACACAGCATGTACTCCTCGCGCGTCATCCACAGGTCGACGTCGAACTGGTGTACGAGCCAGTCCGCGCAGCCAACGTGGTCTGGATGCAGGTGAGTCGCAATTACGTGTGTCGCCGGATCGCCGGCCATCGGCCCGGAGAAGACTTTCTGCCAGATCTCCCGGCTTGTGTTTGTGTCGACACCGGTATCGACGATTACCCAGCCGCCCTTGTCACGGAGTAACCAGAGATTGATATGGTTGAGCGAGAATGGCAGTGGCATGCGCAGCCAGGTGATGTCATCTGCCATGGCCATGGTCTCGCCCAGGCGCGGACGAGCAGTGTGTTCGTACTCAATTTTTTCCATCGGCGAATGGTGGCACGAGCGGCGCTGCATTGTTTCGTTCTTTGGAAAATTTACCGTTCGGTCCGCCAGTCCTGATGGTGCTCGCGCATCTTCCGAACGGACTCGTCTTTGACCGGGCCATAGCCACGAATGTCGAGGTAAGCGCCGATATGTTCACATGCGCGCTCGATGGTATCCGCATCGAGGTGCAGCAGTATGTCGTCCACCGTAGCTTCAAAGGTGGCAATCAGCTGTCGTTCCATGCGTCGTTCGGTCGTATAGCCAAAAATGTCGAAGGCAGTACCACGCAGTCTCCTCAGAGTCGCAAGCACACGAAACAGCGGCAGGATCCACGCGCCAAATTCTTTCTTGAGCGGTCGACCTCGCGAGTCGCGTCTGCCGCTCAAAAGTGGCGGGGCGAGGTGGAAACGAAGTTTTGCCCGATCGCCATAGTCCCGGCGGAGGCTCGCGAGAAAGTCCTTGTCAGTATGCAGGCGCGCGACCTCGTACTCATCCTTGTAGCCAAGCAGCCGGAAGTAGCTTTTTGCTACCGCGGTAGTCAGCTTGTTGTTGTCTGACATGGCCGATTCGGCCTCGCGAACCCGATTGACGAGCGCCACGTAACGATCGGCAAGCGCTTCATCCTGGTAGTTCTTGAGAAACGCCTGTCGGCGCTCAATCATGCTGTCCAGTGTTTCGACTACATCGTTGTTACTGCCGTCGAGGATGCGTTCAATCGCAGCGGGATTGTGGGCCGCGATTCGACCCCAGGTAAATGCCCGCTTGTTCTCGTCGATTTTTACACCGTTGAGCTCGATCGCGCGCAGCAGGGCGGCAAGCGAGACGGGGATGAGCCCCTGCTGCCAGGCGCAGCCGACCATGATCACATTTGCGTAGATCGTGTCGCCCATCAAACGTTCGGCCAGTCGGTTTGCATCGAGGGTTTCGAGATTTTGCGCGCCTATGACTTCGCTGATTGCGGCGATTCGGTCGCCTGTGCGCAAGCTGGCGTCGCGCTCGCGGATGAAGTCGCCCGTGAGCATCTCCGCCGTGTTGACAAGGGCGCGTGTGTGGTTGCGTTGATAGGTAACAGATGCTTTAGGTGATGAGCTGACTACGATGTCACAACCGATCAGTGCATCAGCCCGTGCGGGCTCGATGCGTACCTGGTTGATGTCCGCAGGCTGCTCCGCAATACGCAGATAGCTCAGTACCGGCCCGAATTTCTGGGCAAACCCCATAAAGTCGAGCTCGCTGGCTCCTTTTCGCTCAACGTGCGCAGCCATCGAAATGAGAGCGCCGACCGTGACCACACCGGTTCCACCAACGCCGGTTACGAGCAGGTCATAGCAATGATCAATTTTCGGAACCTCCGTTTCAGGCAATTCCCCACCGAGTTGTTCAAGCTCATCCTGGTAGGAATCTGCAGCTCGCGGGCGCTCGAGGTCGCCTTCTACGGTCACGAAACTCGGGCAGAAACCGTTCACGCATGAGTAGTCCTTGTTGCAGCTGTTCTGGTCTATCTGCCGCTTGCGTCCGAACGGAGTTTCTTTTGGTACGACGGACAGGCAATTCGATTCGATGGAGCAGTCGCCGCAACCTTCGCAGACGAGCTCATTGATAACTACAAACTTCTTTGGGTCCTCGAGCTTGCCACGCTTACGTCGCCGGCGTTTTTCGGTCGCACAGGTTTGGGCATAAATGAGTACTGTGACACCCGGAATGTCGCGAAGCTCCCGTTGCACACCGTCCAGCTCGTTGCGATGAGAGATCGTCGTTCCGGCCGGGAAGTTGCTTATATCAAACAGGTGGGGCTCGTCCGACACAAGCGCGATTCGCTCGACGCCCTCCGCGTGAACCGAGTGCGCGATGCCTTCAACCGACAATGGACCATCAACGGGCTGGCCGCCCGTCATCGCGACCGCATCGTTGTAGAGGATTTTGTAGGTGATATTCGTGCCGGCAGCGACAGCCTGCCGGATCGCGAGGGAACCCGAATGATAGAACGTTCCATCGCCGAGGTTCTGGAACACGTGCTGACCGCCATTGAACTTCGATCGCGGAATCCAGTTGACGCCTTCGCCGCCCATCTGGATCAAACCGTCCGTATCCCGCTTCATCCAGCTCGCCATGAAATGGCAACCGATACCGGCGAGCGCCTTCGAGCCTTCCGGGACCTTCGTTGACGTGTTGTGCGGACAGCCCGAACAGAAGTAGGGCATGCGCGTGGCGCCCTCAATTGTTATTTCCGGACCGCGCTGTGCGGCCAACTCTTCCGCAAGACGTGTGAACCGTTTGCCACCAAATTCCCGGTCCAGTCGACCCGCGACGATGGTGGCGAGCTGTACCGGGGAGAGTTCGCCGATCCACGGAACGAGGCGTTGACCTTTTTCGTCATGCTTGCCGACCATCCGTTGCGGCTTTTTGCCCGGGTAGTCGTAGAAGTATTCCTTGAACTGGCTTTCGATGATGCCGCGTTTTTCTTCGACGACGAGGACCTCGTTTTTCCGCTGCACGAAGTCGAGCGCCCCGGTTGGCTCGAGTGGCCAGACCATCCCGACTTTGTAGACGTCGATCCCGATGCGGCGCGCTTCTGCGGCGTCGATCCCGAGCATGCGCAGCGCCTCGAGCAAGTCGAGGTGCGCCTTTCCCGTGGTGACGATGCCGAACCGCGCATCCGGTACATCGAAGATTTTGCGGTCAATCGGATTTGCCGCCACGACCGCGAGGGTTGCTGCTTTCTTTGCTTCCAGACGTTCCTCGATCTGTGGCCCGGGAAAATCCGGCCAGCGGTAATGCAGGCCCGATGCGGGCGCAACGTAGCCAGGTGGATTGACGAACTGCCGATACGCCGGCAGTTCCACCGACATTGCCGATTCGACAGTTTCGGTAATGGCCTTAAAGCCGACCCACATGCCGGAGAAACGAGACAACGCGATGCCATACAAACCGTATTCGAGATACTCGGCGACACTGGCCGGGTTCAGGTGCGGCATCATGAATGTCAGGAATGCCACATCAGACTGGTGCGGCATCGAAGATGAGATACAGCCATGGTCATCGCCTGCGACGACCAGGACACCGCCGGTCGGGGAGCTGCCATACGCATTGCCGTGTTTCAGTGCGTCACCGGCCCGATCGACCCCCGGGCCCTTGCCGTACCACATGCCAAACACGCCATCGACTGTCTTGTCAGGGTCTGTCTCGACCTGCTGCGAACCGAGGATTGCCGTTGCCGCCAGGTCCTCATTGACCGCAGGCAGGAACTCGATGTTGCTCTCCTCGAGAAAACGATGCGCTCGCCAGAGCTCCTGGTCGACCATGCCCAGGGGTGAGCCGCGGTAGCCGCTGATGAAGCCTGCCGTGTTGAGGCCCGCTGCCATGTCGGCTGTGCGCTGCATCAGGGGGATGCGGACCAGCGCCTGCGTTCCGGTGAGTAGGACGCGCCCCGACTCGCGTCGGTAGCGGTCGATTAGTTCATAATTATCCAGCATAGTCGCCCAGTTTCTCAGATCAGGGCTGCGAGAGGGTGCCTATCATCCCGATTTTACGCGTTATTTCGGTATACTATGCCGTAATATTAGAAAAAACGGGATACCATTGATGTTAGAGGCCAAAGACCGCAGAATCCTTTCGGAGCTGCAGAAGGACAGCCGACTGACGATGCAGGAGCTCGGTGAGCGAACCGGGATGTCGAGTTCAGCCTGCTGGCGTCGGGTCAAAAGCCTTGAGGAAGCGGGGATCATCGATCGCTACGCAGTAATCGTTGATACGCGCAAGGCGGGTTTCGCATTTTCATCCATCGTGCATGTCTCACT
>JBFFOS010000076.1:0-13041 GCA_041574375.1 Woeseiaceae bacterium | reverse complement strand
CAATTGAAAAGGTGGCGAAAATGTATTTAAAACAATTGATTATAGGTATTTGTTTAAGTACGTTAGCGGCATGCGCAGGGACCGATGAGCGTCCAGACGGCGAGCCAAACCGGCGCTACGATTGCATCCACGAGCCAAGTATCCGAGGATACAGGGTCTTGGATGAGCAAAACCTCATCGTAGATGGGTCAGGACGTCGCTCGTACCATGTTGTCCTTTGGCGCAGAGCCTACGGGATTAGCAGCAGCTGGAGCATTGGATTCAAGTCGCCCTCCAGCAGAATTTGCGCCGGCAATAGCGACGTCGTGTTTAGAGGGCATTTTGACGGTGAGTCAATCCGGATCACATCGATACGGGAACTGACTCCAGAGGAAGAAGAAGACCTGCTGATTCGGTTCGGCAAAAAGGAGCCGGAAATCAAACAAACACCAGCGCCACACGAAGTCGAAGGCGCTGAGGTAGAAGAGCTGGACCCAGCCGCCAGCGAGTAATCGCCGGCTGTCTGAGTCACGCAATCCGCAATCTCCGTGCGGACCCACCCGGCCAACCTTTAACGGTTGGCCGGGTTTTTCATGCCCCGTAAATCAGCGGCTCCCCGAATACGGTTGGCCGGGTTTTTTCTGTACCCTGTAGCTGGCATGACAACCGCTCTGAATAAACTGCGCGTACTCGATATGAGCCGGATTCTTGCTGGTCCATGGGCCGGCCAGCTGCTGGGTGACTACGGTGCTGATGTGGTCAAGGTGGAGCGTCCCGGGAACGGCGACGACACCCGGCAATGGGGCCCACCCTGGCTGGGGAGTGAGTCGGCCTATTTTTTGTGCGCAAACCGCAACAAACGTTCGTTGACCGTGGATATCGCGACGGCTGGCGGCCAACAGGTAATTCGTGAGCTCGCGGGCAAGGCGGATGTCCTGCTCGAGAACTTCAAAGTTGGAACACTCAAGCGCTACGAGCTCGACCCGGATGATCTGCTGGCGGCGAACCCGCGCCTGATCATCTGTTCCATTTCTGCGTTCGGGCAGTCTGGCAGCCGCGCAACGCAGCCCGGGTACGATGCCATGATCCAGGCAACCGGCGGGCTTATGAGCATCACAGGACCGGCAGACGAAGAGGGTGGTGGCCCACAAAAGGTCGGTGTGGCAATTGCGGACATCATGGCGGGCATGTATGCGACAACCGCGATCCTCGCAGCCTTGCACGCACGGGAACAGACGGGGCGCGGGCAGCTTATCGATGTGCCTTTATACGACAGCCAGATCGCCTGGCTTGCCAATCAGAGCATGAACTTTCTTGTCGGCGGCGCTATCCCCGGCCGCATGGGTACTGCGCATCCCAACCTGGTGCCGTACCAGGCATTCGCGACCAGCGATGGCAACTTGATGCTCGCGGTAGGAAATGATCGTCAATTTGCGACCTGCGCGGAGTGTTTGGGGCGAGCGGAGTTGGCCAAGGATGACAAGTTTGCGACGAACAAGGCCCGCATCGGCAATCGGCTTGAATTGATCGACATTTTTCGTGATTGCCTGCAGCAACACACCACCGCCCACTGGCTGGATGTATTTGCACAAGCGGGTATTCCGGCCGGCCCAATCAATGATGTGGGCGAAGTACTCACGAATGAGTATGCACGCGAGCGACAGCTTGTTCGTCACCTCGAGAATGCAGCAGGTGACTCGGTTCCCACGGTCTCAAACCCGGTTTCATTTGCGGGTACACCGGTCACATATGTATCGGCGCCACCGCTTCTCGGCGAACACACGGATGAGGTATTAAGCGAGTGGTTGGGTTACTCTGCGGATAAGCTCGCTGAGCTGCGGAAAGACTCCGCAATCTAGTAACTTTTCCTGACTGCTTGTACTACCAACATGGACCATCCAATTCATACCAGCGAGGTTCTCAAGGACGTTCGCTACGAGATTCGTGGACAACTGGCCAATCGCGCACTGGAACTCGAGAAACGCGGCTACGAGATCATTTCGCTGAATATCGGTAACCCCGGGCTGTTCGGTTTTCGCACGCCGGAGACCATGCGTCTTGCCATGATCGAGAATCTCGGCCAGGCAGAACCTTACTGTCACCAGAAGGGTATTTTCCCGGCGCGAGAAGCCGTTGTCATGCAACAGCAGAATCGAGGCATCACCGGGGTATCAGCTGACGAGGTCTTCATCGGCAATGGGGTGAGCGAACTCATCGACCTGTCGCTCAGAGCACTGCTCAACCCGGGCGACGAGGTGCTCGTCCCCAGCCCGGACTATCCACTTTGGAGTGCAGCGGTCGCTCTGAATGGCGGGACTCCCCGGCACTACGAATGTCGCCGTAAGAATGCATTCGTGCCTGACATCGAGGATATGTCGCGACTGATCAACGAGCGGACGAGGGCTATCGTCGTGATCAATCCCAACAATCCGAGTGGTGCAGTCTATGATCGGCAAACATTGCAGGGCATCGCGGAGCTGGCTGAGCGTCATCAGCTCGTTGTGCTCGCCGATGAGATTTACGATCAGATGGTATACGACGATGCCGAGTTTATTCCGATGGCGACGGTGATCGAGAACTCGGTATGCCTGACCTATTCGGGACTATCCAAGATCTATCGCGCCTGCGGATACCGGGTCGGCTGGTGTGTTTTCAGCGGTGAGCTCGACAAGGCGCAGGACTACGTCCACGGTATGGAACTACTGGCAGCATTGCGCTTGTGCAGTAACGTGCCCGGGCAATGGGCAGTGCAAACCGCACTGGGCGGCTTCCAGAGCATCGAGGAACTCGTCAGGCCGGGCGGGCGACTGTACCAGTCGCGCCAGGCGATCATCGATCGTGCAGCACAGAGTGAGTTTCTGAGCGTACAGCGGCCCATGGGCGCTATGTACGCGTTCATTCGTCTAGATCCACGCTTTAAAGGCAGTCTCGACGACCAGGCTTTCGCGCTTGAGCTACTTGAGAAGTACCACGTTCTGGTCGCACCGGGAAGCAGCTTCAACACACCCTATACCGATCATTTCCGCGTCACGACGCTTCCGGATACCGAGACGATTAACACGGTTTTCGATCGGATCGACGAGTGTCTCGCGCAACACGCCTGACGATGTACGACTGGCTGAACGACGCACTGGATGATGACACCTGCATCGTCACAGCGAATCGGCGTCTGTCACGTGAGTTACAAACAGCCTGGGGAGCGATCCAGGTAGCTGCTGGCGAAACTGCGTGGCGTACCCCGGATATCCAGGCATGGCAGGGTTGGCTTGGATCGGTCGTGGCGACGGCGGAGGAGCAGGGCGACGTCCCCACGCGAATCAACGCTCACCAGAGCCAATTACTCTGGGAACGATGCCTGAGGAAAGAGCTTGGGGAGGTAGCTACGGGACTGCCATCCCTCGTAAGACAATCCCGGGACACATGGCAGCGCCTGGCGGACGCTCGGGTTTCGATTCGAGAAGTGGCGCGGTCGGCGAAAAATGAGGACCAGCGACTGTTTGCCAGTGCAGCGGGCCGTTACGTCGCGGTACTCGAGAATGAGCGCTGGGTCGATGATGGAGGTCTTGCGGCACTCGCTCTTGATCTGATCGTCGCAAAACGGGTGACGCCAAAAAAGCGCTATGTCTTCGCCGGCTTTGATCGCGTCCGTCCTTCGATGACGGCTTTGCAAACCGCGCTGGAGGGGGTGGGCTCTGAAGTCCTGCTGCAGGAACCGACAAGGCTCCGGACAGAGCCAGTCATTCACGAATTCGAACATCGAGACGCCGAGATACGTGCTGCCGGCGCCTGGGCGAGGAGATTACTGGAGCAGCAGGAGAATGCGCGTATTGCGGTGATCGTCCAGGGACTCGAGCAATCCGCTGGCCGTGATTTGCGACTTCTGCGCGAGGGGTTCGTACCGGGTTGGCAGTACGGCCCAGAATCCCTGCGTGATGCCGTCAACGTATCCTACGGAAAACGCCTGGCCGAGTACCCTTCAGTCACAGTTGCGTTACTCGCGCTGCGTTGGCTTGTCCAGGATTTGCCAGCTGCTGACGTGTCGCTTCTGTTGCAGTCGCCGCTCCTTGGTAATGGTGAGTCACCAGGGCGAAGCAGGCTGGAACTGCGCCTCCGGCAGTTGCCAGATCGTGCCTGGGGCCCGTCTATGGTGACCGCGGCTTTACGCGGCAAAGAGGAGTCGCAGAACGGCAGTGACTGGTTGACCCGAATCGCCGCATTCAGCAAACGCCGACGAGAATTGCCCCAGCACGCATCGTCCGCTGAATGGGTGCTGATTATCGACGCAAGCCTGCGCGCACTTGGATGGCCGGGCGCGGGCACCCGCAGCAGCGACAGTTACCAGTTGATCAATCGCTGGCGCGAGCTTCTGAACGAGTTTGCTCGACTGGACCTGGTCAGTTCATCAATGAGTGCCGGGACTGCGATCTCCCAGTTGGAGCTAATGGCTGCGGATACCGTCTTCCAACCCGAAACTCGCCAGGCAGCGGTGCAACTATTGGGCCCACTCGAAGCCTCGGGCGCAGAATTCGACGCCATCTGGATAGGTGGGCTTACTGCAAACAACTGGCCTCCTGCGGGAAACCCGTCTGTGCTTATCTCGCGCGCATTACAGACGAAATACGATATGCCCGATGCCACGCCGGCGGACACTCACGCCTGGTCCGAGAAATTGCTGCGGGGGCTGCTTGAGTCTGCAGCAAAGGTTGTCGGCAGCTACGCATTGGTCGAAGACGATGTCGAGCAGACGGTAAGCGACTTCCTCGCTGAAGTTGAGATCACAGAATCACCTCCCGACCCGGGCTGGCATGCTCTGAAACTCCTGGAAGTTACGGAACCCCGTGTTGCGTTGGACTCAATTCCGCCGGTCGTTGATGAAAAAATCTATGGTGGAGCGAGCGCCGTGCAACGGCAGTTATCAGAGCCATTTGCGGCCTTTGTTTTCAGTCGACTCGGTATTCGCGACATCGACCGGCAAGCGCTGGGAGTAACACCGTCATTGCGTGGCAATATGGTCCACGACACTCTGTATCGCCTTTACCAGGATCTGCCGTCAGTTGCCGCTCTTCGACAGATTTCGGATGACGACCTGGCGTCGCATGTGCGTGTCGCAGTGGATGGCGCCTTACAGCGTCACCTGCGACACGCCGACGCGGTGCTTATGCAGTTGCTGCATCTGGAGCGCGAACGAATCGCGCGGCTCGTTACGCAATTCGTCAAGCTGGATCGTGACCGGGATGACTTTGAAGTTGCAGCTGTCGAAGGCGAAATGGAATTTGTGCGTGGTGCCTTGCGACTGCAGTTGCGTTTCGACCGAATTGATCGTTACCCGGACGGGAGTATAGCGATCCTTGACTATAAGACCGGGGCCGCGAAAAAGTTGCTGCGGCGCGACGGCACTGTCAATGAAGCCCAGCTGTTCGTATACGCGGCGGCGGCCAATGTGCCGGTCGCAGCCCTCGCTCTGATCAATATCGATTCTCGTGAGATAAGTTTCAGCGGGGCTGGACGGGGGTTCACGGATGAGACCGTGTGGCCACAGTTGCTTGAGACTGTTTGCAATGAAATCGAAAGGGCCTGCGAAAATTTTATAGCCGGTGATGTACGCATCATTGCAAACCAGGGGGTAACAAGCGCGCGCCGACTGAATCTCCTGAGTCGGTACACGGAGTTACGTCATGGCGATTGACGACAAGCTCCTGCACGAAGATGTCCAGGCCAGGCACGATGCACTGGATGTCTCGCGTTCATTTGTCGTCCAGGCGCCTGCCGGCTCGGGCAAGACCGAACTACTGATTCAGCGCTATCTCAAGCTGCTGGGAATCGTCGACGAGCCTGAAGAAATCCTCGCGATTACCTTTACACGCAAGGCGGCGGCCGAGATGCTGCTGCGTGTTCTTGCTGCCTTGCGCTCCGCGCGTGCCGGCGAGCAACCCGAGGAGGATCATCGCAAGCTTACGATGCACCTGGCCTCGCTTGCTTTGGAACGCTCAACAGAGCGCAACTGGAATCTGATCGGCAGCCCGCGCCGGATGCGCATACAGACATTGGATTCCCTCAATCGCTCGATCGCGAAAGCACAGCCCGTCACTTCGCCAGAGGCGTCAGGTGGGGCGCGGATCGTCGTCGATGCAGACCTGAAGTCAGTTCACGAGGCCGCGGCGATAGCGACGCTTGACTGGCTCGCCGAGTCCGGTGACATGGCAGATGCCACGCGTGAGGTATTGACCCATGTCGACAACAACACGCGCTCCTATGTTTCGTACCTCGCCGCCATGCTTAAGACGCGCGATCAATGGCTGCCATTCATCGGCACCGGGACGGTAACGGACAAAGAGGCCGCAAAATTGCGCGCCCGGTTCGAGGACAGCCTGTGTTTTGCGGTGACCGAACACCTCGCACGCGTATCAAAGGCCATGAGTAACGGCCATTACGACGATTTGCCTCCATTGCTGGATTACGCGGCCCGGACTCTTGCAGATGATGGCGTAACAGAGAGCCCGATTCTCGGGCTTGCCGGCTGTACATACTGGCCTGGTACCACGCCCGAGGATGTGAGCACCTGGAACGCGATCGCCGATTTGCTGCTCCTGAAAGACAAACCGCAGTTCCGCAAGAGTCTGACGAAAACCCAGGGATTTCCCACGACCGATCGAGCCAGGAAGGATGCTGCGACAGGCTTGCTCGAGGATATGGCCACAGATAGCGAACTCGCCTCGCTATTGCACGGTACGCGCACGTTACCGCCCATTGAATACACGGACGAACAGTGGTCGGTACTACTTGCCTTGTTCCGACTATTGCCGGTGGCGGTATCCGAACTGAAACGGCTGTTCGGCGAGCAGGGAATCGCGGACCATGTCGAGGTGGCTCTCAGCGCCGGCGCCGCGCTGGGCAGCGCAGAAAGTCCGGGGGATGTTGCTCTACTGCTCGATTACCGCGTTTGCCACGTTCTCGTCGACGAAATGCAGGACACCTCGAGTGCTCAATATCGAATGCTCGAAGCGCTGACAGGTGGCTGGGCGCAGGGAGACGGCCGAACATTGTTCTGCGTAGGCGATCCCATGCAGTCGATCTATCGTTTCCGGAACGCAGAAGTCGGGCAGTTCTTGCTGGCACGCGAGTTTGGTATCGGTCGGATCGAACTCGACTCTTTGCTGTTAAGGCGTAATTTCCGGTCCGGCGCAAAACTGGTGACGTGGTTCAATTCGGTCTTTCCAACGGTCCTCTCGGCGCAGAACGACCCCTTGCGTGGCGCTGTGTCGTATTCATCAGCGGTGCCAGCGCCTCATCTCGAAGGAAAGGGCAAGGTCGTCATTCATCCGGTCTTCGGTCCCGAAGCGAAGGACGAGGCAGTCATCGGGCGTCACGAGATTGCAAACATACTCGCCGAGAATCCCGATGACGACCTGGCGATTTTGGTCCGGGGCCGAACGCAATTACCTGCGTTACTGGCATCGTTGCGCAGAGCGGGAATCGCATACACCGCGATCGAAATAGACAAGCTGACCGATCTCCCGGAGATCATAGATATTCTTGCTCTGACACGTGCCGCCGTGCATCCCGGCGACCGAATTGCATGGCTTGGGCTGCTGCGGGCCCCTTGGGTGGGTCTTACCTGGAGCGATCTTCACGCCTTGGTACACAGCGATTCATCCAGCACAGTTGCGGAGTTGCTCGACGATGGCGCGCGACTGGCAGCGTTGTCGGAGACCGGCAAGCAGGCGGTTGAGCGCGCGCGTCCGTCCCTGGTCCGGCTGTTAGCCCCACGACGATCGTCTTCTTTGCGGCAGCGCGTAGAGGAGTGCTGGGTCGCGCTTGGCGGACCTGGGGCGCTGCGCGACAAGACCGAAATCGACAACGTCTATCGGTTTCTCGACCTGCTGGATACGCATGAGCGAGGAGGGACCCTGCCCGATGTTGCAGCGCTCGAATCCATTCTCGATGACGAGAAGGTTTCGAGCAGCGATCGGTCACGTGTCCAGGTAATGACCATGCATCGGGCCAAAGGGCTGGAGTTCGATCATGTGATGCTGTACGGCCTCGGCCGGAAACCCGGAGGCGGGGGCGCGGGCGTCTTGTCGTGGTTCGATTTTCCATCACCGCATGGCGACGAACGGAAGATCATCAGTCCAATCGGGTCGCGTGCTGACGTGGAGCGCGATCCTGTACATCGTTATATCGCCATTGTCGATAATGAAAAGGACATCCACGAGCAAGGGCGACTCTTGTACGTCGCGTGCACCCGTGCGCAAAAGACCCTGCACATCGTCGGCAATGTTTCGGTCGCCCGGGATGGCAGCGAATACAGGCCGGCTCGAAGTGACAGCTTGCTGCATTTGCTGTGGCCGGCCGTTGAACCCGAATTTGCTCGTGCGTTCGACAGCTGGGTGCGCAACGACGTCAGCAGCGATGACGAGGTGTTCATTGAACCAGTGCGCAAAACCTTTGCCGCGCCGTGGAGGTTGCCCCCGATAAAGCCCTTACCCGGCTCGCTTACGCCCCAGGATACAACGAATGCGGACGAGGAAGTCGAGTTCTATTGGGTGGGAACCGGCGCCCGCATTGCAGGGACGATCGTGCATCGTTGGCTGCAATTGCTTGCGGAAGGGCGCGGGTCGCACGACGGTGGCGACGTCGAAACGGAACGGAAAGTGACTCGGCGCTGGCTTCGGGAAATGGGGCTCGGCGGCGACATGCAGCGCGGTATCGTAGAGCGAGTCGAGGCTGCCTTGGATGGCGTGCGCTGCGACCCGAAAGGGCGTTGGATTCTGGAGGGCGACGGCCATGCGGAGTTAGCACTGACGGGCCGGGTTGACGGCAGTATTGAATCCGTCATTCTCGATCGTGTTCGTATCGATGAACGCGGGGTTCATTGGATAATCGACTACAAAATAAGTACGCACGAGGGTGGTAACCTGCAGGGCTTCCTGGATGCCGAGGTCGAGCGCTACAGGCCACAACTTGATAAATATGCTGCGGTCTATGGCGCGTTCGCAGGCACCCGGCCGCGATGCGCATTGTACTTTCCTTTGCTACAGGAATTTGTAGAGGTCTAGTAAACGCCGTCGAAACGCAACTCTTTGCGGCCTGCCTCGTCTGCGGGGAGCAGGGTGTCGAGTTTGCGTTTGAGCTCCGCTGGCGTCCCTGGCTTGGCCATTATCTTGCCCAGAAATTGGTAGGAGCGGTCATTCCTGATCTGCAGGCCGCCCGCGAGGTCATATACGCCGTCGGTGTCTTCCACGCTCGCGACGATGCCATTGTTCTGCGTGGAAAACTCGGCCCTGTACCCCCCCAGTGAAGCACCGGACAGCGGTGGAACGACGACACCCGAGGCTTCAATCATGCCGTCCATCGCTGCCGGGCCGCCGTTAACGAGTTCCAGTCGCTCGAATTGCAGGCTCGCGCTGCCACGCAGACCGCGAATGCCCGAGGCCCGTGCAAACATTGCCAGCGGAACAGACGCCGTCAAATTGCGTAATGTGACCCTGCCACCGAGTCGCAGGGCTATTTCGCTGTCGAAGAATCCTGACGCAGGTGATGCAGTGACCCGGTAAAGCACCTTCCCGGTCAGCAGCTGCAGAGGCCGTGCTTGCCACTGCAGATCACGCAGGTACACACCATTCGTCTGAAACTCGCGAGCACCGCCATTCCAGATAGTGCCCTGGATTCCGCTCATCGAAATTAACGGGGGCGATGCCCAGCTGAATGCGATGCGTGCAGGAAACGTCACGACGAGCGCGGTGACCAAGGTCACCATGCCGACCAGGAAAAGACCGCGGGTGCGTTCGATCAAAGAACTCGCTCCAGCGTCAGCGACGCGTTTATGCGCCCGGGGCCAGCTTGCGATATGGCGGAGAGACTTCCTGCCTGAACATGCATTGCATGCTGATCACTGAGGTCACCAAGCCACAATATGAGTTCATCGAAGGCAACGTTTTCAAATTCAACACGAATGCCGTTGGCCGTCGTTGGCTGACTTCGTCGGCGGTATTGCTCGAGTCCGCGGCTGCGCAGCGTTTGATCCACGATGATTATGGGGGCCTGCTGGCTCGAACTTACAGCGACACTATTCGCGTTGATCTCGCCCGATGCTGCCAGCGGAACCAAAGGTCGCAATTCAGCCAACGAGCGTTCCCAGGTGTTCACGCTGCTGGCAACCCGGGCGTGGCCTTTGTCGATGGGTACCCAGACAAGGCTGAAGAGCAACGCAACGATCACAACAATCGCGCCAACCAGAACCAGGATTTGCTCGCGCGCCTCCAGGCTGTCGTACCAATCTTTCATGAGCCGGCCTCGCGAATCTGGATACGGCTGTTGATACGATCTGCGACCCTGTCCGTGGACTGAATAGACGCCACAAATTGACCGGAAGCGCTAATTGCTTTCTGTATGTTTCCTAGCGTCTCTACATCTGAAGACGACACCCGGACATCGATGACTCCGGCTCGGTATGACACTGCTTCGACCGAAGCATTTGAATTCTGTGCCATCGCGTTGCTTAGCTCGCGCAGGGACTGCAGAAAGACAGGCGACGCGGTCCCCGCACCGAGGCTACGCTTAATCGAATTGACGGCCCCAATCGGGTCCAGCACTTCGCCCGCGTCACCCGGTCGAATCTGGCGAAATTCCTGGGTGAACTGGTCTCGCAATTCGGTCTCGAGATTGGAGAGACGGTAGTAATCGACGCCTTTGCCGGTGAACCCAACGACGACGAGCACCAGCAACAGTGCAGCAGCCTTGCGCCATGGGCGCAGCCAGGAACCGTAGTCTGCCTTCGGGCCGTAGCGACCCTGCAGCAGATTGACCCCCTGACCGCTCGCGACGGTGACGGCCAGCCGGGACAAGGCACCGTCGGGGAGCAGGTTGATGTCTACGCTGTGCAACTCATGCCGCAGCGCGATCCAGTCGTGCGACAGCCGCTCTTCATCTGCGGCACTGCAATAGACGACAAGGTGTCCGGAGGGATCAGCTGGCGCGTCGTCGTGCCTGTCAGCCAGCCATCCAGCGGCGGCAAGGGCATCGCTCGGGTTTGCGTCCTGCAGGATGAATTCGACGTCTGTGCCATCGTTAAACATCACGCAGTCGTTATCAACCAGAACACTCAGCGTGCCGGGTATACGTGCCAGCCCGTAATTTTCCGGGACCATTTTCCAGGGCTGGATGCCCGCTTCCTCAAATTGCTCAAGCCAGGTATCCATTGTTGCCCTGGCAACGGCCGCAACCGGCCTCAACCCCGATTCGCGCTTGTCGCCGGCTGCAAAATGAATCGTCTCGACGTCGGACGCAACCTGCTCCTCAAGGGCGTAGGGCAGGGCCGCATTGAGTCGTACGCTGCTGCGGATAGGAATATCGACTGTCGTTGTCAGTGTCTCCGTCGCCGGCAGCAAGACGATGACGGGCCGACCCTGTACCTGGGCCGATGCTTCGTCGAGCGAACCCTTATACGACTCGCTGCGGCGGGTACCGTCGTCATCGGCGACGATCCACTCGACCATTTGGCCGTGGTCTCGTCCAAGACGTATGATGACAAACTCGGCCATTTCAGATGGTTCCCAGGCTGCGGAGAATAGGCGTCACTGCACCGTTACTTGCGTTGCGGTGCAGCACCGTGAATAGACTAACGCGAACGGTATCAATCTGCACGACGGCCTTCAATTGAAAATAGTCGGAAGTCTCTGAAATCCACGGCTGCAGCTCGGGGGCGACTAACGGCGCAAACACGCCACTGTAATCGGCGAAACCGCCGTTCTCACGCATCTGCACCAGTCCTTCTGCCGTGCCGAGGTCGATGTTTGGGCCTAGTGACTGCAGGATTTGGACGCTGGCCGTGTTTACATTGACTGGCGTGCGTCCCGGTAGCGCGATCACGTGCGGCAGCAATATCTCGAAACTAACCCTGTCCATGCCGTCTATTGCCGCGAGTTCGGTGATATTGGAGATAGGCATGTCCGCCGTGCGATAGGCAGGCGTTAATCCGGAATACAGGGGGTCCTCTGCGCCATCGGGAATTGTCTCGGTCTGATCGGGATCAAGCCAGTCGACCGTCGCACCGGCCAGGCGCGGTTCGAGGTCGAGTGCGATCAGCAGCCTTTCGAACTGGTCGAATGCAGCCTGGTCCATCTTGCCGCTGCCATCGATCAGGTTGTTCACGTTAAAGCGACCCTGCAGGTCCTCCAGCTTGCCGAAGATCTGTCCCTGGACAGCGTCCGAATCGATCGGCAGTGCGGGAATCTCTGTGGCCCAGATCTCGGCGAGGTGATCGTTTTGGGTTTGCGCCAGATCGTCGGTAAGGATGCTGCGCACCCAGCCCTCCGATCCCACGGCGACTTGAATGGCCTGATCACGATATAGCATGACCATGGTACGGCGCACATCCAGCGAATTATCCCAGGAAAGATTGGACGCGACGGATGCCGCCAGCGCCGTAATGAGTAACGCCGTAATCAATGCAACGCCACGCGCACGATTCATGGCGACACCTCGACAATGCGTATCAACTCACCTTCATCAGGAAGTGTAAGGATAATTTCCACCGCGCGCGGCATGTTGATCGAATTCGAACTGGTCTGGGCGCTAATTGGCGGCCATTGATCGGACCAGTCCCCATTCGTCTGGAGAAACCTGAACGTCAGGCTATCGACTTCATCCAGCAGGATTGTTGCGACCGGAATGTTGTTAACGGTCCGGTCCAGAACATTCCAGTGATAACGAATCAATTCGTTATCTTCGATTCGGTAGGCGGTTCGTTGTTGCGTACTGCGCGGGACGCCCGCCGAATTGGGCCATCCGCTATGGGTCAGCTGCAGTGCGAAGTCCGCGGCAAAGCTGGAGATGAGCGCCGGCTCATACTGCCCGAGGTCCGCGCGAATCGGGCGAGGCGCCGCCTGCAACAACTCTGTGGACAGATAAGTTATCGTGCGTTGAATGGCCTGCAGACGATCCATACGCTCGTTCAGCATGTCCGAATTGTTCAGTGTCTGTCCCAACGTCATGTAGGCAAGGGCCGACATCACGCCGAAGATGGCCAGTGCTACAAGCACCTCGATGAGCGTGAACCCCCTT
>JBFFOS010000075.1:0-13064 GCA_041574375.1 Woeseiaceae bacterium | reverse complement strand
TCGACTTTTCGGCACTGGATCGACCGGACAATTCACTGAACATGCGCCTGAGTGCAACGGCGATCGATGTCAGTCATGCCGGATCGGCGGAGACTGCCGATTACGTTAACGTGTCTTATCACCAGGATGGCGAGGTAAAGAGGGTCAGGGCCAAGGCCGTCGTGATGGGCATTGGTGGCTGGGTTGCACGCAAAATCGTTTCTGACATGCCCGCAGATATCGCAGAGGCATACGCGCAGTTCTATCACTCACCGGTTCTCGTCGTTAATGTGGCCTTGCGCAACTGGCGGTTTCTGGAGCGACTGGGGATTGCCGCCGGCCGCTGGTTCGAGGGTTTCGGCAACTTTTTCGCCATCCGCAGACCGATGGAGACAGGCGATCTGACGCAGCCGTTCGATCCGGAAAAGCCGACCGTCATGACCTTTTACGTCCCGTTCAACAACCCGGGCCACCCACCCGAAGTACAGGGTGCTATCGGCCGTGCAGAACTCCTGGGCAAATCGTATGCGGACTATGAGAAGGAAATCGTAGAGCAGATGACAGATATGTTTGCTGACCACGGGTTTGATGCAAACAAGGACATCGCCGGGATCATATTGAATCGCTGGGGTCACGCGTACATCTCACCGCAACCCGGGTTTCATTTCGGCAAAGACGGGAAGCCAGCACCGAAAGAAATCGTACGGCGAGGATACGGCCGGATTCAGTTCGGCCATTCGGAACTCACCGGCTACATGAGTCATACGAGAGCGCTCAGCGAAGGCGCCAGGGCCGCACAGGCGGCCATGGCGTATATCGTGCCGAGCTAGATAACGTTCAACCCTGGTTGTACGGCTGCAGGAATTGTTGCAAGTCGGCGGCATGACGTTCCCTGCGGGCAATACAGGACTCTGCCGATTCGACTGCTTTCGCCAGGCTCTCCGCATATTTTTCCTCGCGCTGGTCGAAAAACTCTCTGAGTAATTTCAATCCTGTCGGACTGCAGGTATCGCCAACGACCTGCGGCAGTGCTGGGTGGTAGTAGGCCGGAATTTTGGCTTTGAACGCGTCCAGGTTTTCCTCAAGCCAGTCGTACACAGGCGATGGGTCCTCCAGCAACAGACCAAAGAGGTAGATGCCCCTTGTCGCGTCGCCTGCTGGCACGGCCGACGATATGGAAAAGTCCAGGTGTCTCCGTACGATGTCCTCGTCATCGAAATAGATGGCGGAAAGGATGTTCGACTTTTGTCCTTCCGAGGACGAATCCAGGTAGGCTTTTTGATACTGGTCGTACTTCGATCCGTCGTCGTTTAGTGCCGTCACCCGCATCGCTTCGAGGGCTATGCCCGACGGCACAGCATCAGCCGATTCGAGGTACCGGCTCGTGAGAAGGGCAGCGGACTCACGTACGGCCTTATCTGCCCCGAATTGCCCGAGCGCGCGCAGAAGCCTCGGCCGCATCTGGGTTATCGCTTCACTGTCGCCCGGGCGACCGTTGATGCCGACCTCCTGGAAGCGTTCTGCAAGCGCATCGTCGATGAACCGAGCGTAGGCCTCCCGGGTCGTATCATCGACTAATTCGTCACCGATGGTGATGAGCTTCTCGAGCGCTGGCAGAAATACCAGCGGATGTCTTTCGCGAATCAGTTTGTTGATTACAAACATATAGTCGGTCAGAGACAGCTTTCCGGCATTCAGTAACGCCTCACTGTTGCCGAGAACCGCGATTTTCTCGCGATCTGTCAGTTCGTCGATATCGTCGACGAGCCTATACAGCTGTTCGAGGCTGGTCTGCCAGCGGTAGTAACCGTTGCCACCGGCATCCGGTAATACCCAGTCGGTGTCGCTTGGAATGTCGAGAGTGCCGCCATCTTTTTGGAGCAACAGAAACGTCTGTTTCACCTTATTGTCGGCTTTGTACTTCACATTGAGCGGTATCTGCCACGCAAGATCTGCTGCCTCGCGACCTTCGGTCAGGTAGCGTTGTTGCGTTACCTGACCGTGCTCATCAATGATGACCGTGGCAAACCCGGGCTGATTCAGGAAGTCGCTCGCAATCGCATACACGTCGAGACCGGATTCAGCGGACACGGCATCCCAGAGGTCGCGCTCTGTCGTGTTACCCCAGGCGTGTTTCTTTATGTAAGCGCGTATTGCTTTTTGCCAGACATCCTTGCCAACGTATCGCTCGATCATCCTCAGCAAGGCGTTACCCTTCGTATAATTCAGTCCCGCGTCGGCCAGCGCATCATCTTCGGTTCGAACGGGCTTGCGGATCGCTTTTGAAGTTGTGCGCTGATCGCTCGGAAACGCATTTTCCTGGGTCAGCATCAGGTTCGATTCGAACTGCGGGTAGGAATTTTCCATCACCGTCCACGCCATCCAGGACGCAAAAGCTTCGTTCAGCCAAAGGTCATCCCACCAGGCCATTGTCACGAGGTCGCCATACCAGATATGGGCGACTTCGTGAGCAATTACCATCAGCGTTCGTTCAGCAATGCTGCCTGAGGCTTCATCACCGACAAGCAGCAGGTCGGTTCGATAGGTAATGAGCCCCGGGTTCTCCATCGCGCCAAACGCAAATTCCGGCACGGCGATAAAGTCGAGTTTGCGAAACGGGTAATCCATTCCGAAGTAGTCTTCGAGCGTCTTGACGATGGTCGGCGTCTCGCGAGTCACGAACCCGACTTCGCCGGAACGACCCTTCGGTGTATAGACGAACGCGGGTACATCCAGCCCGTCGATGGGAACGCGATCCAATGGTCCGATGGCGTAGGCGAGCAGATAACTCGGAAGCGGTGGCGTTGCCATGAACCTTACCCGTTGCCAGCCATCTTGCTCGCTACTCGATTCAACCGGCGTGTTCGCGACCACTACCTGGTCACCCGGGGCGACAATGGTCAGCTGGTAGGGGATTTTGAACGACGGCTCGTCAAATATGGGAAAGGCACGGCGAGCGTACATTGACTCCATCTGCGTAAAGACGTAATCGTTGTCTTCGAAGGTCACACGATGCATGCCCAGCGAATCCGTCGAGTAACTGCCAGCGAACTCGATGTTCAATTCGTAGTCGCCGGGCCCTATATCGCTTCCGTCCGAGAGCCAGTTGATATCCCACTCGCTCACATCTGCGTACAGCGTGCGCGTTGTGTCGGCAGATGTCAGGACGATACGCGTCATATCCAGGCCCAGCTGGTGCAAGCCAATCTTGTCCACAGGCTTGTCGATCGTTAGCCGGACAGTCGTCGTGCCGGAATAATCCGGCGTTGACGGGTCCAGCCTGAGTTCGATCGCCTGCGATGTTGGCGTGATTCCGGCGGGCAAGCGGTAGTCGGCATTTTCGGCGGCAACAAGGAACGCCGGGCTTAGCAACAGGCCGGCAATCAGAAGACAGATTCGCATAAATGTAAACTCCGGCTGGTTTTTTTCAGGGTAAAACTCAGTGCAATCCCATCAGGATGCGCACATGCTGCTCGGCGCATCGAGCCAGGCTATTCAATTCGTAACCGCCCTCCAGGACCGAGATGACGCGACCCGAGGCTGACTTTGCGGCGATATCGACGATCTGTTCCGTCACCCAGCGAAAATCAGCGTCCGTCAAGCTGACGTTCGACATATCGTCGTCGACATGCGCGTCGAAACCGGCGGAGACAAATACCAACTCGGGTTCGAAATTCTGTAAAGCGGGCAGCCAGTGATCGACAACGGCCGCCCGAAACTCAGGACTCTTTGCCGTGGCATCGAGTGGAATGCTGACCCTGTTCGGTGCGTCATCCAGCTGGCGTGTGAAGGGGAAAAAAGGATGTTGGTACGTGGAACAAAAGAGCACTCTCGGCTCATTCTCGAATATTTCTTCCGTACCATTTCCATGATGGACGTCGAAATCGACAATGGCGACTCTGTTCAGTCCATGCTCATGCAGGGCATGGGCCGCGCCCACGGCGATATTGTTGAACAGGCAAAATCCCATGGCCCGACCAGATTCAGCATGGTGGCCGGGTGGCCGCACGCCACAGAAAGCTGAAGACATCCTGCCGCCGACGACGAGGTCGACGGCCGTCGTTACCGCGCCGGCGGCTCGCCGCGCTGCCGTCAGGCTCTCCGGGCATATAATCGTGTCCGGATCGAGTTGCGCATAGCCGCTGGAAGGCGTCATCGACTCGACCGTCTGGACGTGCCGGGGCGTGTGCACCCGCAGCAGGTGGTCGCGGCGGACGTCTGATGCATCGATGTAAGTGAGTACGTCAGACAGTCCGGTTTCGACGATTCGATCCTCTATCGCCGAAAGTCGCCGGGGGCTCTCTGGGTGAGCCGGGCTGGTGTCATGCTTCAGGCAAGCAGGGTGGCTGATATACGCGGTGGGCAAAGCGGCATTCCCTTATTGTGGTGACGCGATCGTGCAGTGTAAAAGGTCGCGCACGTAATGGGAATTTGGATTTAGCGTCGCAAATGAATACACACTACCTGGCATCCCTATTTAAGCCGGAAAGCGTCGTACTTTTCGGTGCCAGCGACAAGCAAGACTCCGTCGGCGGCGTGGTTTTCAGAAATCTGCTGACGTCCGGGTTCGAGGGCCGCATATTCGCGATCAATCCGAAACGGGATGAGGTACAGGGGCAAAAAGCGTATTCCTCTCTGGAAGAAATCGGTGAGGCAATCGATCTCGCGGTCGTGGCGACACCTGCGAAGAGCATTCCGGGTATCGTGGAAGAGTGCGGTGAGCATGGCATCAAGATGATGCTGATCCTGTCCGCGGGTTTTCGAGAGACGGGCGCCGAGGGGCGGCGACTCGAAGACCGGGTAACGCAGCTTGTTAAACGTCATGGTATTCGCCTGATGGGGCCAAACTGTCTAGGCATCATTCGTCCGGACCGGGGTCTCAACATCACCTTCGGCAACAATAATGCGCAGCCGGGCAGCCTGGCCTTCGTTTCTCAATCCGGCGCGATCTGTACTGCGATCCTGGACTGGGCGGAGAAAAATGAAATTGGTTTCTCGGCCGTCGTCTCCACGGGCATTGCCGCCGACCTGGATTTCGGGGATTACCTGGATTTCCTGGTCTCGGATCCGGCAACCAGGGCAATTCTCCTCTACATCGAAGGTATTAATGACGCCCGGCGCTTCATGAGCAGCCTGCGTGCCGCGGCGCGCATCAAACCCGTTATCGCACTCAAGGTCGGCCGGCACGCGGCCGGCGCCGAAGCCTCCATGTCGCATACCGGTGCGTTGGTAGGCAGTGACGAGGTGTTCGCGGCTGCACTGTCGCGATCCGGTGTGCTGCGCGTGCAAACTGTCGGCCAGCTCTTTTCGGCCGCCAAGGCGCTTTCAGCGGCAAACTACCGCGGCAAGTCCGAGCGCCTGGTCATCGTCACTAACGGCGGCGGTCCCGGAGTCATGGCGGCCGATCGCGCGACTGACCAGGAGATCGAGCTGAGTTCCTTGAGTCCTTCAACCATGGCGGCCCTGGATGAGGTTCTCCCGTCCGTCTGGTCGCACGGAAACCCGGTCGATATCATCGGTGACGCACCGCCAGAGCGTTACGAGCAGGCACTGGATATCTGCCTGAAAGACCCGGGTGTAGATGGTGCAATCGTCATTCTTACGCCGCAGGCCATGACAAATCCGACCGAGGTGGCGAAGGCGGTGCTCGAGTCTGCAGCCAAGACCAGCAAGCCGATCATGACCAGCTGGATGGGCGGCAAACAGGTGGAGGCCGCGCGCAGATTGTTGCGCGAGGCGCGCCTGCCGGACTTTCGGACCCTGGAAAACGCGGTGGACGCATTTTCTTATCTTGCGCGCTACAACAAGAACCAGCGACTCCTGTTGCAGACCCCGGGGGGACTGCCTCGCGGGCAGGACATTCCGGACAGGGAAGGGGCGCGGCTTATTATTGAAGCCGTTCTGACGGAACAACGAAGAGTCTTGACCGAGCCGGAATCCATGGCGGTTCTCAATGCATTTCGCATACCGACCATTCGTAATGGCATTGCGCGATCGGGTAATGAAGCGTTGATCATTGCGGAATCGATCGGCTTCCCCATCGCCATGAAAATCCTGTCCACCGATATTTCGCACAAGTCCGATGTGGGCGGCGTCAGGCTCAACATCAACTCGGCCCAGGAGGTGCGCGGCGCCTACCGGCAGCTGATAGACGACGTGCGGCGGCACAAGCCCGATGCTGAACTTGCGGCCGTTACTATCGAAAAAATGTACCGCAGTTCCAACGGGCGGGAATTGATGATCGGCGTCATTCGCGATCCGGTCTTCGGACCGGTGATCAGTTTCGGCAGCGGTGGCACGACTGTAGAGATAATGGGCGACTCGGCTGTCGCTCTGCCGCCGCTGAACAGACGCCTGGCGGCTGATCTCATCAATCGCACCAAGGTATCGAGGATGCTAGGCAAGTTTCGGCAAATGCCGGCGATCGATATGGATCAACTGGTTAATGTATTGCTCAGCGTTTCTGCGATGGCCTGCGAATTACCGTGGCTGCGGGAAATGGATATCAACCCGTTGATTGCTGATGAAAAGGGAGTTGTCGCGGTGGATGCAAGAATAGTCGTCGACTACCCGACACCGTCTACGGACCCGTATCATCACCTGGCGATTCACCCTTACCCAACCCACTTCGCAAGGAAGATTCAGCTCAACGACGGCACGGATATCACCATCAGGCCCATTCGGCCCGAAGATGCGGAAATGGAAGCGAAGTTCGTGCGCGAACTGTCGAACGAGGCAAAGTACTTTCGGTTCATGAATTCATTTCACGAACTGAGCCAGGAAATGCTCGTCCGTTTCACGCAAATCGACTATCACAATGAAATGGCCCTGATTGCCGTGAAGACAGATAACCATGGCGACGAACAGATTGGAGTTGCTCGATATTCGACCAATGTCGACAAGACGAGCTGCGAGTTCGCACTTGTTGTATCGGACAAATGGCAGAGTCGCGGCATCGCGCACCATCTGATGAAGGATCTCATGGAAATCGCGCGTGATCGCAACCTGGAAACCATGGAAGGACAGGTACTTCGCGATAACTCGAAAATGCTCGAGCTGGTATCGTCGCTGGGATTCGAAATTCGCAATGACCCGACCGACCACACGATCAAGCAGGTTGAAGCACGGCTGCAGTAAAGGCGACGATCAGGCGTTTGACTCGACTCGTATCCAGTTAACCTCGTTGCCCTTGATTGGCCGCGCCGGAATGTTCTGCGCCAGGATCAGGGAGCATGCCGCAAATGCGGTGCCGACGAGGAATACCGCTGCGTTGGAAACGACCCACACCAGGCCCAGTGCCGCAGGTATCACAACGGCGGCAATGTGATTGATCGTAAATGACACGCCGGCGCTGCTCGCGATGTCTTCCGGACTGGCAATCTTCTGGAAGTAGGTCTTGATGGCAATGGCCAACGCAAAAAACATGTGATCGATGACATACAGCGCGGCCCCGACGTACGGATTTTCGACGAAAGCATAGGCGGTGAACACGATGACGAGGCCGACGTACTCGATCGTCAACGCTTTTCGCTCGCCGATTCTGCCGATCAGGCTGCCGATTCTTTCCGCGAAGAGCCAGTTGAATGCGTAGTTGATCAGGAACAGGGTCGTGACCTGTGCAGCCGAGTAGCCGAATTTTTCGACCATGAGAAAGGCTGCGAAAACCATGAAAATCTGGCGCCTGGCCCCGGACAGAAACTGCAGTGCGTAGAACAACCAGTAGCGCTTTTTCAACACCAGCGTATGTGTTTGTTCGATCTCGGCGTCGAACCTCGGGAAGCCGATCCACATGAACGCGGCAAGGCCGCAACAGACGCTGCCCGCCAGCAGGAATATCCAGACGTAGTCGAGATTAAAGAGTGTGAGCAGCATCCAGAGCACGGCATACACGACCAGGGACGTTATGGCACCGACCGAAATCAACTTGCCCAGCGCCTGCGGCGCATTCACTTTGTCATACCACTGCAACGCCAGCGATTGTTTCAGGACTTCGAAATAGTGAAAGCCGGTGGACATCAGGACGGTCGTCAAATACAGGCCGATCGCGCTCGGAAAAAAACCGGCCAGCGCGACGCCTATGCCGAGGAGCGCCAGGGCAAAAACAGCAAACGTCTGTTCCCTGAGAATCAGCAACACGAATACGGTCGTAAACGCGAGAAAGCCGGGTACTTCGCGGAGGCTTTGCAGGATGCCTATCTCGACACCCGTGAACCCGGCTCTTTCGACGACGAAATTATTGAGCAAGGCGGCCCAGCTGCTGAAAGCGATTGGCATCGCGACAGACATGAGGATCAGAAGCGTCTGCGGGTTCTGCCAGGGCCGTCTGTGCATCAGGCTTTCAATACGTCTTCGATCAAGGGCTGGTGTTTGTCGATAAATTTATCCAGCGCACGGCGAGCTTTCGCCAAATGCGTTTCGTCCATCGGCAATGACAGGAAGAAGTCGCCGCGCTTACAGATAAGCACGCCTTCCAGCAGCATCTCCATGTGCAGCAGTGGTCGCAGTGACTGGCAGCCGGCCGTGATATCGCTCGGTTTCTTCGTCGGCACTTTCGAAAAGTGAATCGCAATGATCGAGCCCATGCCGTTGGCGTACATCGGCACATCCCTCGCGGCGAACATTTCGTTAAGCGATAAGCGAAATGCTTCAGACCATTCCAGGAACTCTGCACCCCTTTTTGCGGGAAACACCTCTTTCATCGCAACGCAGCCGGCGGCCATTGAGCATGCATTGTTGTTGAATGTGCCTGCGTGGTTCCAGCCGCGACCGTGCCTCGGATCGTACCGCGCCATGAGATCGGCGCGACCGCCAAAGGCACCGGTCGGCAATCCGCCCGCGATAAACTTGCCGACCGTTACGAGGTCGGGTTTGAAGTCGAGCATGCCGTGAACACCGGCTGCGCCAAGGCGTGCTGTTTTGATCTCGTCGAAGATCAGCAGTGCGCCGACTTCCTCTGTGCATCGCCGCAGCATGTCCAGGAATTCCCTGTTGCCGGGGATGTTGCCACCGGCGCCGAGGATCGGTTCGACGATGACGGCTGCGAGTTCGTCGTCCAGCCCACGAATTATCGCGGCTGCTCCTTCAATATCGTTGTAGCCGACGAGTACAAAGTCGTAGGGGACGTTCAGTTCACATCGCCCACCCGGGAATTTGATAACGCCGCCATGATACGCATCGCGAAACGCCAGGATCTTGTCTCGTCCGGTGACGGCACATGCTGTGGTCAGGGCCATCAGGTTGGCTTCTGTTCCCGAGTTGCAGAAACGGACCTGCTCGAGAGCAGGGTAGCGCTCGCACAACAAAGCCGCCAAGGTCCGCTCGTACTTCATGGGTGCTCCCATGGCGATGCCCGCATCCAGTGCTTCGTTAATAGCAGCCTTGATTCGTGGATCCGAATGGCCGAACAGACCCGCCGAGTACTCGCCGACAAAGTCCACGTAGCGATGACCGTCGAGGTCGGTCAGCTCCGCACCCTCGCCCGAGACCATCGTCAAAGGGAATGGCTCGAAGTGCAGGACAGAACGGGTGTTACCGCCTGGCAGATACTTTAATGCCTTTTTTTCTGCCGCATTACTGAGAGGATTCAGAGCGGCGTAACGGTCGCGCGCGTCCTCAATAGCGAGTTTCAAAGCATCCATTTTCGCTTACCTTATCGATTCCAGGACAACGGCAATGCCTTGACCCACACCGATACACATCGTGCACAGTGCGAGCCTGCCGCCGCCGAACTGAAGCTGATCCATCGCAGTAATCGCGAGTCGCGCTCCGCTCATACCGAGTGGGTGACCGAGAGCGATCGCGCCGCCGCGGGTGTTGATTCGCGGGTCGTCATCAGCCAGGCCGAGTTGCCGTGTGCAGGCCAGGGCCTGGGCTGAGAAAGCCTCGTTGAGCTCGAGAACATCGAAGTCGTCCAGCGTCAGGTTGAGTCGCTCCAGCAACTTGTTGGTCGCCGGAACCGGGCCGATGCCCATGATTCTCGGCGGTACACCGGCAACAGCCATTCCCAGGATCCGTGCTTTCGGTTCGAGATTGTGCCGCTTCGCACCGGCCTCCGATGCCAGCAGCAGCGCAGCCGCGCCGTCATTGATACCGGATGCGTTTCCGGCAGTAACGGTGCCATCCGGAAACAGCGATCTTAGCTGTGCGAGTTTTTCCAGCGACGTGGCTCGAGGATGTTCGTCCGAGTCAACGACGACAGCGTCGCCCTTGCGTTGTGGAATCGTGACCGGCGTAATCTCGCCGGCGAGACGGCCGTCCTGCATGGCCGCCGCCGCTTTTTGTTGGCTCCAGAACGCGAACTTGTCCTGATCCTCGCGACTGATGGCGTGTTCTGCCGCCAGGTTTTCAGCCGTCTGCGGCATGACGTCCGTGCCGTACTGCGCATCCAGCTTCTTGTTGACGAAGCGCCAGCCCATGGTGGTGTCGTACATGTTCTGCGTTCGTCCGAAAGCGCTCTCCGCCTTGCCGATCACAAACGGCGAACGGGACATGCTCTCCACACCACCAGCGATCATCAGGTCGCCTTCTCCAGACCGGATCGCGCTCGCACAGCTGCCGACGGCATTCAGGCCCGAGCCGCACAGTCGATTGATCGTGCTTGCGGGCACTTCCGGTGGAAGCCCGGCCAACAGGGTGCTCATGCGAGCCACGTTGCGATTGTCTTCCCCGGCCTGGTTTGCACAGCCAAGCATCACGTCATCGACGGCTGCCCAGTCGACGCCAGCATTGCGCTCCATCAAGGCCGCAATGGGTATTGCCGCCAGGTCGTCAGTGCGAACAGGGGCGAGGCCACCGCCATAGCGCCCGACGGGGGTGCGGATACCGTCACAAAGGAATACGTCAGTCATTTTCTTGTCCTGTGGTGCTGGTTGTTATTCCGGCGGCAAAATCGCCGCGCCGGTTTTTTCGCGAACCTCTTCAAAACGGATGCCGGGTGCCAGTTCCGCAACACGGAAGCCGTCTGCTGTGACATCAACGACGGCAAGGTCGGTGAAAATACGTGACACGACACGAGGCCCGGTCAGCGGGTAGGTACACTTCTCGACGAGCTTCGGATCTCCGGTTTTGGTCGTATGCTGCGTAATCACAAAGATCTGTTTCACGCCCTGCACCAGGTCCATTGCCCCACCCACCGCGGGAATTGCATCGGGTGCGCCCGTTGACCAGTTGGCGATATCTCCGTTAGCCGCCACCTGCATGGTGCCAAGTACGCACACGTCGATGTGGCCGCCACGAATCATGCTGAAGCTGTCGGCGTGGTGGAAATAGGCAGCGCCGGGTAGCGCAGTCACGTATTTCTTGCCGGCATTCATCAGATCGAGGTCGCGATCTTCATCCGCCGGTGGAGGGCCCATGCCAAGCAGGCCGTTCTCCGTGTGGTAGATAAACTCCCGGCCTTCGGGCACAAACTGGGCAACCAGTTCCGGAATGCCAATGCCCAGGTTGACGTAGGAACCATCGGGTATGTCCTGCGCCGCTCTCGCCGCCATCTGCTCTCTTGTCCAGCCAGCGCTCATGGGTAGCTCCTTCCCTCAGCGATGAGGACGTCTTCATGGATGGGCTGTGGGACCTCGACGACGCGGTTCACGAAGATGCCGGGCGTGACAACATTTTCCGGATCTATGCCACCCCGCGCCACCAGCGTTCTTGTCTGCACAATCGTCGTTGTTGCGGCCATGCACATCAGCGGGCTGAAGTTTCGTGCTGTCTTGTTGTAGGTCAGGTTGCCGAGCGGATCCGCCACTTCACATTTGATCAGCGCGAAGTCTGCTTTGAGCCATGGCTCCATAACGTATGGTCGCCCATTGAATTCGCGAACTTCCTTGCCCTCTGCGAGCACGGTGCCCACGGTCGTCGGCGTATAAAAGGCGGGGACGCCCGCGCCTGCCGCACGAATGCGTTCGGCGAGCGTACCCTGCGGCACGATTTCAAGTGCGACCTTGCCCGCCCTGTACAGCTCGGGGAAAACCTTCGACTGGCTCGACCTGGGGAAGGAACAGATCATCTTGCTGACCTGCCCGTTGCCAATCAGTGCGGCCAGGCCGACCTCGCCGTTGCCGGTATTGTTATTGATGACCGTGAGGTCGGTTGCCCCGTGGTCGATCAGTGCGTGGAGCAGCTCGATCGGGCTGCCTGATGCACCGAATCCGCCCACCATTACGGTCGCGCCGTCCGGAATATCCGCGACCGCTTCTGCGGCCGACGCGTACTGCTTGTTAATCACCAGCTACTCCTCCCGAGTAACGCACTACTACACAAATACTTCTGTTTCTTCCCAAAGTTCCTCGATCCGGTCGATGCGATTCGTCGCATCTTCCTTGAGGTCTTCTGCAACGCGGGCGACGAGCAGCTCGCAGGCCGCAACGATCGGGACCGAACTGTCAAACGGGCCGATTGCGGGCACTTCGATCTGGCACCAGGTAGCCGCCAGTTCGACGAGCGGCGACAGCGGGCTGTCGGTAATCGCCACGATCGTGACGCCTGCCTCCGCAAGAATGCGGGCGGCCATCGTTACCTGCGCCCGGTACCGGAAAAAGTCGAATACTATGGCGGTATCTCCCGGCGCTGCGTCGCCAAGGTCGATACCAAAAGAATGTTCTTCGAGCGTGCACACGTCAGGCCGCACTATGGACAGCTTGTTGTGCAGCGCGTGGGCACCTGCCTGGGAGGTCTCACCCGAGAGAATCCAGACCTTGTTGGCGCGCACGATCGGTTCCGCCAGCTCCGCAATACGATCGCCATCGAGCGCTTCGAACACCGACGCAATGGCGTCACCAATAGCGGTTCTGGCCAACGCTGCCCGTTTGTCGTCGCTTCTGATGCGTTCGCTCGGCCGTGACAGGCGGCGGGAGAGGTCGCTCCGCACATGTTGCTGGAGCTGCGTGTAGCCCTCGAACCCGAGCTTGGTGGCAAAGCGCACAATGGAGGGTCGGCTGGTACCGACACGATCGGCCAGGTCAGAGACGGTGCCAAAGGCCAGCAGCGTGGGGTCGGCGAGAGCGGCCTCCGCTATGCGCCGCTGGGTCGGCGTGAGTTCGCTGCTGACTGCAGCGATCAGATCGAGGGTAGACATGGCTGGCTCGTGC
>JBFFOS010000074.1:0-13074 GCA_041574375.1 Woeseiaceae bacterium | reverse complement strand
CGGCCTGATGGCAAGCAACATTAAGCGCTGGCTGACCCTGTCGTATTGCGAGCACTACAGGCGCAAGGTACCTATGTTGCTGCCTTCCTTGCGGCGCCGCCCGACGGGACAAGCATCGCCTTCAGAAATTCCCCCGTGAAGGAGCCTTTGGTCGAAGCAACGTCTTCCGGGGTGCCGGTCGCGATGATCCGACCACCGCCATCACCGCCTTCAGGGCCGAGATCGATAATCCAGTCTGCGGTCTTGATTACGTCGAGGTTGTGCTCGATGACGACGACTGTGTTGCCGTGATCGCGCAGGCGATGCAGTACGCCCAGTAATTGTTCAATGTCGTGGAAGTGCAGCCCGGTGGTTGGCTCATCGAGGATGTACAGCGTGTTGCCCGTATCGCGCTTGGACAGTTCCTTTGCGAGCTTCACGCGTTGCGCCTCGCCGCCCGACAGGGTCGTCGCGTTCTGGCCGAGACGAATGTAAGTGAGGCCAACGTCTGTAAGCGTTTGCAGTTTCCTGGCCACGACGGGTACGTTCCTGAAAAACTCCGCGGCATCCTCGACGGTCATGTCGAGTACCTCGTGGATATTTTTGCCTTTGTAGCGAATCTCCAGTGTCTCGCGATTGTAACGCTGCCCACGGCAGACATCGCATGGCACATAGACGTCCGGTAGAAAATGCATCTCGACCTTGATGACGCCGTCACCCTGGCACGCTTCGCAGCGGCCGCCTTTGACATTGAAACTGAAGCGCCCGGGCATATAGCCGCGCGAGCGCGCCTCCTGCGTGCCTGCAAATAATTCACGAATCGGGGTGAACAGGCCACTATAGGTCGCCGGGTTCGAGCGAGGCGTTCGTCCAATCGGGCTCTGGCTGATGTCGATGACCTTGTCGATGGCACCGAGTCCCTCGAGTCCCGTGTGCGGTGCCGGATTGCGGCTGGCGCGATTTATTTCCTCGGCCACGGCCTTGTAGAGGGTGTCGTTCACGAGCGTCGACTTGCCCGAGCCGGATACGCCGGTAATACACGTCATAAGGCCGACGGGAATCGATGCATCAACGTTCTTGAGATTATTGCCGGTTGCGCCGAGTACGCGAATTTGTGCCTTTGGGTCGCAAGGCGTACGGCTTGCCGGCACCGCGATGGCGCGCTTCCCGGACAGGTACTGGCCGGTCAGTGAGCGTGGTTCATTCTGCACGTCTTCCGGCGTTCCTGCCGCTACAACATGACCGCCATGTACTCCGGCGCCCGGGCCGAGGTCGATGACGTGGTCGGCCGACATGATCGCTTCTTCGTCGTGCTCGACAACGATCACCGTGTTGCCGATATCCCGGAGGTGCGTCAGCGTGCCGAGCAGCCGCTGATTGTCTCGTTGATGCAGGCCGATAGAAGGCTCGTCGAGGATGTACATGACGCCGACGAGGCCTGAGCCGATCTGGCTGGCGAGCCTGATGCGCTGTGCCTCGCCACCCGACAACGTTTCGGCACTGCGATCGAGTGACAGGTAGTCGAGCCCGACGTCGGAGAGAAAACCAACCCGATCGCCGATCTCTTTAACAATCTTGTCCGCGATCGTGGCGCGCCAGCCGTCGAGTTGCATCGTGTCGAAAAACTCGCGCACGTGTCCGACTGAAAGGCTCGTGATTTCGGGTAATGAGTGGTCGCAGATGAACACGTTGCGCGCGGCCTCGTTGAGACGCGTGCCTCCGCAATCGGGGCAGGCCTGGCTATTGAGGAACTTCGACAGTTCCTCGCGCACGGCGCTTGACTCGGTTTCGCGGTAGCGCCGCTCGAGATTTGGAAGCACGCCCTCGAAACGATGCAGTTTCTTGATCTGCATGCCTCGTGAGTTGGCGTAAAAGAATTCGATCTTGTCCTTGCCGCTGCCGTACAGGACGATTTTCTGCAGTTTTGCAGAGAGCTCATTGAACGGCGTCTCGATATCGAACTCGTAGTGCGACGCGAGGCTCTGGATCATCTGGTAGTAATACGTCGTCTTGCGGTCCCAGCCACGTATGGCGCCGCCCGCAAGCGACAGGTTCGGATTGACGACTGCTCGCTCCGGATCGAAGAACTGCTTTACGCCGAGCCCGTCGCAGCCAGGGCAGGCTCCGGTCGGGTTATTGAAGGAAAACAGACGAGGTTCGAGTTCGGTCAGGCTGTAGCCGCAGATGTTGCAGGCGAACCGATCGGAGAACGTGATTTCTTCCTTGCTTCCGTCCATGTAGGCGACTTTCGCGACGCCATCGGCGAGGCGCAGTGCGGTTTCGAAGGACTCGGCGAGACGCTGGCGCTGGTCTTCCTTTACCTTGAACCGGTCGACGATCGCCTCGATGTTGTGTTTCTTCCTGAGGTCGAGCTCGGGCGGCTGGTCCAGTTCGTATATTTCGCCGTCGATGCGCGCGCGAATGAAACCCTGTGCCTGCAAATCGGCCATGAGTTGTACATGTTCACCCTTGCGTTCAGATACGACAGGCGCAAGCAGCATCAGCTTCGTGCCTTCGGGAAGTTCAAGCACATGGTCGACCATCTGGCTTACGGTCTGAGCTTCGAGCGTGATGTTGTGGTCCGGGCATTTGGGCGTGCCGGCACGCGCGAACAGGAGGCGCAGGTAGTCATAGATCTCGGTGACGGTACCCACCGTCGAGCGCGGGTTGTGCGAGGTCGATTTCTGTTCGATCGAGATTGCGGGCGACAGACCGTCGATATGATCGATATCGGGCTTTTCCATCATCGACAGGAACTGGCGTGCGTAGGCGGACAGCGATTCAACATAGCGGCGCTGGCCTTCGGCGTAAATCGTGTCGAATGCGAGTGAGGACTTGCCCGAGCCGGACAGGCCCGTGAACACGATCAGCTTGTCACGCGGCAACGAGAGGTCGATGTTCTTGAGGTTATGCGTCCTCGCGCCACGGATATCGATGGTTTTCATGTAAGGGTTCAGTGAGAAGCGAACAACCTGCTAATATACGCCGCCGCGCGTCCGCGGCGCAAAGGAAGCAACCAGTGAATTCAGAAAAACCCGACGGCACTGCGATGCACGCCGATGAACGCCGCTCCGTTGGCGTCATCGCGCTGATCGCCATGATTCGCATGTTCGGGCTGTTTGCGCTGCTGCCCGTATTGTCGCTGTACGCGGCCGAGCTTCGTGACGCAACACCCCTGCTGATCGGGCTGGCCGTTGGCGGCTATGGCCTCACGCAGGCGGGGTTCCAGGTGCCGCTCGGCGCTTTGTCAGACCGGGTGGGGCGTTTGCCCGTCATTGTTGGCGGGCTGCTCGTGTTTGCGGCCGGCAGCCTCCTTGCCGGAGCCTCTGATTCGATCTACGGCGTGATTGCCGGTCGCCTGCTACAGGGCGCCGGCGCCATTTCGGCAACCCTGACTGCGCTGATCTCCGACGCGACGCGCGAAGAAGTCCGCACGCGCTCGATGGCCGTATTCGGTGTCGGAATTGGCCTGTCGTTCATGATCGCCATGGTTATAGGGCCGCTTGTTGCCGGGCACTTCGGTGTACGGTCATTGTTTTGGGCAGCGGCGGTACTGGCAATCGTCGCGGCGCTGATGCTCAGGCTGCTCCCCGAAATACCGCCACCAGCACGCAGAGCTAGCTGGAGCATCGTGCCGGCATTCCGCGCCGATCTGCTGCGCATCGATTTCTATGTCTTCCTGCTGCACGCGATCATGACAGCGACGTTCGTTGCCTTGCCGTTCCTTTTGACCGATCGGCTCGGGATGGCATTGACCGAGCACTGGAAGATTTACGTAGGCGCATTGGTCGTCTCGTTGGGTATCGCAGTGCCGATGATCATGAACGATCATCACCAGGGACGCGGGCGCCTGATTGGCCTCGCTGTCACGCTGATTATTGCTGCTCAGCTTGCGCTGACATTTTTCGGGTTCTCGTCGCTACCCGTATTCCTGGCACTCGTCATGTACTTCGCCGGGTTCAACTTCCTTGAGGCCGGGCTTCCGGCGCGTCTCTCGGTGCTCGCCGACGGCGAAGTGCGTGGCGCGTCACTGGGCGTATTTTCGAGCGCACAGTTCCTCGGCGCTTTTGTCGGTGGCCTCGTCGGAGGTAGATTCCTCGGCCAGGGCCGGCCCGCCGACGTATTTTTCGTTTGCGCGCTGATGGGCGGTATCTGGCTGGCACTGCACGGATTTGGAAATTCCCGCCGTCAGCCAAATTAAGGCGTCAGTCACCCTGTTTCCGGAATTAGGTGACTGACACCGAATTCCGTGCCGTGCTCGAACAAAACACGCCAAATCACCCGAAATCGCGCTGGCTTTTACACCGTCAGGCTCTACAATAGTCATCCCTCGCTGCCGTGGTTGCGAGACACTATAAAAACAGATTTTAGAGACAGGAGCCAAAATGGCCCGCGGAATTAACAAAGTCATCCTCGTTGGTAACCTCGGACAGGATCCCGAGACGCGCTACATGCCGAGCGGCGCGGCTGTTACCAATTTTACGGTTGCGACCAACGAGTCGTGGAAAGACAAGCAAACGGGCGAACAGAAAGATCGGACTGAGTGGCACCGAGTCGCAATGTTCAATCGACTGGCCGAGATTGCGGCAGAGTATCTGCGGAAAGGCTCGCAGGTCTATATCGAGGGCAAACTGCGCACGCGCAAGTGGCAGGGTCAGGATGGCCAGGATCGTTACACCACCGAGATCATCGCCGATGAGATGCAGATGCTTGGCGGTCGCGGCGGTGCCGGGGGGGGATCGTTTGGCGGCGGTCAGCAAGGCGGCGGCCAGCAGGGTGGTGGACAGCAGGGCGGCGGCGGAAATGCGCCTCCCCAGCCGGGTCCCGACGACTTCGACGACGACATTCCGTTCTAGGAAACGCCCCCAAACGCGACGCCGCTCAATGCTGCCATCTCCTTTTTCCAGGTGGTCAGGTCTGATTGGCTGAAGCGGCTCAGGTGATCGTGTCCGCAGGCACGTGCGAGTATCTGCATAAGCTCGACGGTGGCCTCAAAGAATGTCGCGAGTCGTTGGGCTCCTGCGTCGACATCCAGCAAGGCTCTCAATTCCGGTTTCTGAGTCGCTATTCCGGCGGGGCAGTTATTCGTATTGCACATCCGTGCCGCGATGCAGCCGACGGCCTGCAGTGCCGAGTTTGATACCGCGACGCCATCGGCACCCATTGCCAGGGCCTTCGCGAAGTCTTCGGGCACGCGGAGGCCGCCGGTAATAATGAGCGTGACGTCGCGACCGGTTTTCTTATCAAGGTGACGCCGTGCGCGAGCAAGTGCCGGGATCGTCGGCACGCTGATGTTGTCTCTGAACAGGAGTGGCGCGGCTCCGGTTCCACCGCCGCGCCCGTCAAGAATGATGTAATCCGCACTGGCGTCCAGAGCGAAATCAATATCATCCTCGATATGTTGTGCCGAGAGTTTAAAACCGATCGGGATGCCGCCGCTTCGTTCGCGTACTTCGTCCGCCAGTTTTCGAAAATCGCTGCTCTTCGCGAGCGTCGGAAACGTGGGTGGCGAGATGGCGTCCTCACCAACCGCCAGTCCGCGTACTTCCGCAATCTTCTCCGTGACCTTGTTGCCCGGGAGATGACCGCCGGTGCCGGTCTTCGCGCCCTGGCCGCCCTTGAAATGGAAGGCCTGGACCCGCTCGACCAACGACAGGTCCCAGCCAAACCGGGCGGACGCGAGTTCGTAGAGGTACCTGGAGTTCTCCGCCTGCTCTTCGGGCAGCATGCCGCCTTCGCCGGAACAGATGCCGGTACCAGCGAGTTCGGCTCCTTTGGCCAGCGCGATCTTGGCTTCCTGTGACAGCGCACCGAAACTCATATCCGACACGAACAACGGGATATCGAGTTGCAGCGGTTTTGCAGCTCGCGGACCGACCGTTATGCCGGTGCCAACCTCCACGTCTTCCAGCAGGGGCCTGGCTGCAAATTGCGCGGTCAGGAACTGGATATCCGCCCAGCGGGGCAACTCGGTAAGCGGCACACCCATCGCCCCCATTTCGCCATGGTGGCCCGTCTTGCTGAGGCCGTCCCGCGCCATTGCGTGGATACGGGCAACCGTTGGTTCTTCTGGGGTAGGCACAGCCTGCGGCGGGCCGTCGGGCCGGGATGTGGGGGCGGGGTCGCCGGGTTGCGCCGATCCCAGGCGCGTATGGCTGCCATCGCAATACGGCGGATTGGCGGTTGCCTTGCATTGACATAAGAACGCCTCGCCGTCCTCGTCGACAGAGAAGCCGAGAGGCGTGATTCCCGTGTCGCGATGCGAGCCGTCACAAAACGGCTGCGATGACGAGCGCCCACAAGCGCACCAGAAGTACTTCTCACCGCTTTTCAGGCTGGTCCGGGCGGGCTTCTTTGCCGCGATCAGCGTCGTGCCGTCATTGCTCATCGGTATCTCCAATCTGGGTCACTATAATAGATCGTTCGGGTCCTGTAACATCGCCAACCAATTTCGAGCAGCCTTCGTGGCTTTCTCACTTTAGAACTGAAGGGTTTGCATAATGGGTGCGTTCAAAGAGCCGCATGGCGGCGAGTTAAAGAACCTGTATCTCGACGCGGAAGCGGTCGAGGCGGAGAAGCGGGCGGCGCAGGATTACGCGTCGTGGGATCTGACCGAGCGCCAGCTCTGCGACATCGAGCTGGTCCTGAACGGCGCGTTCTCGCCACTCGAGGGCTTCCTCAACAAGGATGACTACGAGACCGTCGTTGGCGGCATGCGCCTGACCAGTGGCGTGCTGTGGCCGATGCCGATTACGCTGGATGTGACCGAGGCGTTTGCTGCCGAGCTGAAGACGGGTGACAAGGTCGCATTGCGCGATCTCGAAGGCGTCATTCTCGCCACGCTCGAAGTGGGTGACATCTGGACGCCGGACAAGACCGCCGAAGCAAAGGGTGTGTTCGGTACCACGGATGAGAAGCACCCGGCTGTGCACTATCTCAACAACGTCGCCCATCCGGTGTACGTCGGCGGCAAGCTGACAGGCGTCGAGGCCCCCACCCATTACGACTTCAAGCATCTGCGCGAGAGCCCGGCCGAAGTGCGGGCCCGCTTCGAGAAGCTCGGCTGGCGCAAGGTGGTCGCATTCCAGACACGCAATCCCTTGCACCGTGCCCACCAGGAGATCTCGCTGCAGGCTGCACGCGAGGTCGAAGCCAACCTGCTGATTCACCCGGTCGTCGGCATGACCAAGCCCGGCGATGTGGATCACTACACCCGCGTGCGCTGCTACGAGCATGTCCTCAAGTACTACCCCGAGCAGACGACCTCCTTGTCGTTGTTGCCGCTGGCCATGCGCATGGGCGGTCCTCGTGAGGCCTTGTGGCACGCGATCATTCGCAAGAACTACGGCTGCACGCACATCATCATCGGCCGCGACCATGCCGGACCCGGCCAGGACTCGAACGGCAGGGACTTCTACGGACCCTACGATGCCCAGGACCTCCTCAAGGAGCATCAGGACGAACTGGACATCTCGATGGTGCCGTTCCGCATGATGGTGTACGCGGAGAACAAGGCGGAGTACATCCCGATCGACGAAGCAACGGACGATGACAAGGTCCTGAATATCTCGGGTACAGAACTGCGGCACCGTTTGCAGGAAGGCCTCGAGATTCCCGACTGGTTCTCCTTCCCGGAGGTCGTTGCAGAGCTCAGGCGCACGCACCCGGCGCGTCACAAACAGGGTTTCACGGTGTTCTTTACAGGGCTCTCGGGCTCGGGCAAATCAACGATTGCACATGCGCTGATGGCCAAGCTCATGGAAATTGGCGGGCGGCCAATATCCCTGCTCGACGGCGATATCGTGCGCAAGAATCTATCCAGCGAGCTCGGTTTCTCGAAGGAGCATCGCGACCTCAATATTCAGCGCATAGGTTACGTTGCCAGCGAGATCACGAAAAATGGCGGCATCGCCATCTGCGCACCGATTGCGCCGTATGCGCGCACGCGCCGTATCGTTCGGGATATGATCGAGCCGGTCGGTGGCTTCGTGGAGATTCACGTGTCGACGCCGCTGGAGATCTGCGAGGAACGCGATCGCAAGGGACTCTATGCGCTGGCCCGGGCCGGCAAGATCAAGGAGTTCACCGGTATCAGCGATCCTTATGAAAATCCTGAAAATCCCGAGATGGACATGGATACAATCGGCATCTCGCCCGACCTCGCCGCACATCGCATTCTGGTCAAGCTGGAGAGCATGGGTTTTATCAAGTAGGAAGGCAATGAAGCTGTATATCAAGACAATGGGCTGCCAGATGAACGAGTACGACTCGGAGAAGATGGCGGATGTGCTGCGCGAGTCGCACGGCTATGAGTTAACGTCGTCGCCCGACGATGCCGACCTGTTGTTGATGAATACGTGCTCGATTCGTGAAAAAGCCCAGGAAAAGGTCTTTTCGGAGCTGGGTCGCTGGCGCCAGCTCAAGGACAAGAATCCGGACGTGAAGATTGGCGTTGGTGGGTGTGTTGCGAGTCAGGAAGGTGAGGGAATAACCCGGAGAGCACCCTTCGTCGATGTCGTGTTTGGACCGCAGACACTGCATCGGCTGCCCGCAATGATTGCTGACGCCGGGGCGAAATCTGTCATTGACGTATCGTTTCCCGAGATCGAGAAATTTGACCGCCTGCCGGAGCCACGGGCGGAAGGTCCGACCGCATTCGTGTCCGTCATGGAAGGCTGCAGCAAGTACTGCAGCTTCTGCGTTGTGCCATACACGCGCGGCGAAGAAATCAGCCGACCGTTCGACGATGTTATTGCCGAAGTTGCGTCACTTGCTGCTCAAGGCGTACGCGAAGTAAATCTGCTGGGTCAGAACGTCAATGCCTACCGCGGCCCGATGCACGACGGTGAGATCGCCGATCTCGCAACGCTTATTTACTACGTCGCCGAGATTGAGGGCATCGAGCGCATTCGCTTTACGACGTCGCACCCGGTCGAGTTCACCGACAGCCTGATCCAGGCCTACGCGGAGGTGCCAAAACTCGCGAGTTACCTGCACCTGCCGGTTCAGCACGGTTCCGATCGCGTATTGGCAGCCATGAAGCGTGGACACACGATTCTGGAGTACAAGCAGAAAATTCGTAAGCTGCGCGAAGCGCGCCCCGACATTTCGCTGAGTTCCGATTTTATTATCGGGTTTCCGGGTGAGACGGACAGGGATTTCGAGCAGCTCATGAACCTGGTTGCGGAAGTTGGTTTCGACCAGTCATTCAGTTTCATTTTTAGCCCACGCCCGGGCACGCCAGCCGCATTGTTGAGCGACCAAACACCGCTCGAAGTGAAAAAAGAACGGCTGCAAATCCTGCAGACACGCATCAACCAGCAGGCGATGGAGATCAGTCGGTCAATGGTCGGCTCAACTCAACGCGTGCTGGTTGAAAAGTTGTCGAAGAAGAGCGAGCGCCAGGTATCGGGTCGCACGGAAAACAATCGCTGGGTCAATTTTGATGCTGACTCGTCCGTAATCGGTGAATTTGTGGATGTTGTCATAACGGAAGCGCTGCCGAATTCACTGCGCGGGCGACTTGCGAAGCGCGAGGCCGCAGCGTAGTCTCATATCCAATGGTCTATTGCCTTGATAGATTTCTTGCCAAAATTGGCAATGCCGCTGTCGTCCTGACAGGCGGTTTCCTGCGCAGAGGTTACAAATACAGATTTTGAATGCTGTCCAGATTTCTCGGGATATAGTTCTCGAGCCTGCCGATAACAACCGCCTAGCCAATCTTTGCGGTCAGTTCGATGAACACTTGCGGCAAATCGAAAGTCGCCTCGATGTCGAAATTGCCAGTCGCGGTAACCGTTTCAGGGTTACCGGGCAACCCGGTGCGGCCGAAGTGGGAGGTGACGTGCTGTCAAAGTTGTTCGAAATGACAGATCACGAACGACTCGATCCTGAACGCGTTCACATGCTGCTGCAGGAGTCATTTATGGATAGCGTAAAAGACGATGCGACAGACGGCGAAGGGGCAGAAGACGAAGCAATCCAGACTCGACGCAAACTGATTCGGCCGCGAGGGGCGAACCAGACGTCTTACATGAAGAGCATTCGCACCCATGATCTCGCTTTCGGAATCGGCCCTGCCGGAACCGGTAAAACCTACCTCGCCGTCGCGGCGGCGGTTGATGCGCTCGATTCCGAAAGCGTCAGGCGTATCATTCTCGTGCGCCCTGCGGTGGAAGCCGGTGAGCGCCTCGGCTTTTTGCCGGGCGACCTGTCGCAGAAAGTCGACCCTTATCTGCGGCCGATGTATGACGCGCTGTATGACATGATCGGGGCAGAACGTGTCACGCGTCTAATCGAGCGCAACGTGATTGAGATTGCGCCACTTGCATTCATGCGTGGTCGTTCGCTGAATGAATCGTTCGTCATTCTCGATGAGGCACAGAACACGAGTGTCGAGCAGATGAAGATGTTCCTGACACGCATCGGTTTCGGCTCGCGCGCCGTTGTCACGGGTGATGTCACACAAATCGATTTGCCCAATGGCCAGGTATCGGGCCTGAAGAATGCTACCGACGTGCTGCAGAACGTGGAGGGTGTTTCCTTCACCTACTTCTCGCCAAAGGATGTTGTCCGTCACCAGCTCGTGCAGCGAATAGTCAAGGCCTATGAAGCAAATGAGAGTACTGGTTGACGTATTTCAGGCCTGTGACGACAACACGATCCCCGCGGCAGACACAGTCAAAAACTGGATAATCCGAGCGGCGGACGCGGCAGGTCATTCGAGTGATGTCGAGGTGTCGGTGCGCATAGTCGACGCCGATGAAAGTCGTGCGCTGAATCACGAATACCGTGGCAAGAACAAGCCGACCAATGTGCTGTCATTTCCGGCAGGTCGAATTGAAGGCTTGCCGGATGATGTGCCTGTGCAGCTCGGTGATATCGTTGTCTGCGCGAGTGTCGTCGGCGAAGAAGCAATCGAACAGGACAAGGCCGTCGCAGATCACTGGGCGCACATGCTGGTACATGGCACGTTGCACCTGATGGGCTACGATCACGAGACAGATGCCGAGGCAGCTGAAATGGAAGCGCTCGAGACACAAATCCTTATGAATAGCGGGCTGAAGGACCCGTATCTGGCGCCGGGCCAGAACTGCTAGAATTACACTACTATGAACGATAAACCTCCCAGTACCACCGGCTCGGGTTCCCCTGGCCTTGTCGCGCGCATACGGCGCGCATTCAGCGGCGAACCCTGGAGCCGAGATGAAATTCAGACCTTCATTGAATCCGAAGTAGAGCTCGACGCCGAAGAGAAAAGCATGCTGACGGGCGTGCTCGAAGTGTCCGAGACGCAAGTACGTGACGTCATGGTGCCGCGCTCGCAAATGGCCGTCATCGACATCGAAGACGAGTTTGATGAGATTCTTGCAATGATCGTGCAATCCGGGCACTCGCGTTTCCCGGTCATTGGCGAAGACCGTGATGAAGTATTAGGTGTATTGCTGGCAAAGGACTTGCTGCGTTACTTCGGTTCAGATGCTGCACGCGAGCTTTCGATTCGGAAATTGTTGCGGCCGGCGGCAGTCATCCCGGAATCCAAACGGCTGAATGCGTTACTCAAGGAGTTTCGTGCCAGCCACAATCACATGGCAATCGTTGTGGACGAGTACGGCGGTGTGGCCGGGCTGCTGACCATTGAAGACGTGCTCGAAGAAATTGTTGGAGAAATCGAGGACGAGCATGACGATGAAGAGGCGGAGTTTATTCGTCCGGATGGCGATCGTAACGGTAAGCCCAGTTTTGCCGTGCGAGCGCTGACACGCGTCGAGGACTTCAACGACTACTTCGGAGTCAAGCTCGAGGATGAAGAGTACGACACGATCGGTGGTTTGGTAATGCACGAACTCGGACGACTGCCGCGCCGTGGAGAGAAAGTGCATTTTGGTGGCTTCGAGTTTGCTGTCGTCAAGGCAGACAAGCGGCGCATCGATGCGCTGCAGGTGCAACGGCTCGGCGACTGACAACGTGGCGAAAGACGCTCACCCGATCTTTCTGCTGCCGGCAGACAAGCCACTACTGAGTCGTCTGCTGGCGTTCTTGCTGGGAGCGGCTACCACGCTTGCGTTTGCCCCGTTTGGCTGGTCACTGCTGGCACCCTTGCTGATTCTTCCGCTTCTTTATATTTGCCTCACGGTATCGCCCCGTGATGCGGCCGGGCACGCATTCTGGTTCGGATTTGGCCTGTTTCTGACCGGAACCTACTGGATCTACATCTCGGTCCACGTGTTCGGTAATGCGGCCCTCTGGATCGCGCTTCTTCTGATGGTCGGCTTGTCCCTGATCATGGCGGCACTGCTGTCGATATCGGGCTGGCTGGTCGCCCGGCTGGCGCAGGGTGAGTCATGGCGCCTCCTGCTCGTCGGCCCCGCCGCCTGGGTGCTGATCGAGTGGGTCCGCAGCTGGGTGCTGACGGGTTTTCCCTGGATGGCACTGGGGTATGGACAGATCGATTTGCCGCTTGCCGGCTGGGCGCCGGTTCTTGGCGTTTACGGTGTTTCATTCATGCTCGTAATGAGCACGGCCGCGATCGTCCCGAGCCTGATGGCGACATCGTCCGGCGGCCGCATTGGCGGAATTGCCATGGTCGTGCTGCCGTGGCTCGTTGGCGGCGCACTGTCGCTCGTTGCTTGGACTGAGCCGACCGGCAAGGTATTGCGCACGAGTATCGTTCAGGCCGGTGTCTCGCAGGACAAGAAATGGGAACGCGATCAGCTCCGCCCGATCATGGAGTACTACCTCCGTTCGACGTTGAGTGTCGCAGACAGTGACATTGTCTTGTGGCCCGAGGTTGCCATACCGGCCCTGAGTGACCAGGTCGAGAGTTTCATTGCCCGGGTAGAGAGTGATGCGCGCCAAAATGGCCAGAGTGTGTTGTTCGGCATACTCGAGCGCAGCTACGAGGAGAGCTCCGAAGGGCACATATACAACAGTGTCATGCTTGTCGGCGGTAACGAGCGACAGGCATATCGCAAGCGCCACCTCGTCCCGTTCGGCGAATACTTTCCCGTGCCCCCCGCCGTGCGCGAGTGGATGAAAATGCAGAATCTGCCGCACTCCGATCTTGCCAAGGGTGCCGATATTCAGCCGTTGCTG
>JBFFOS010000073.1:0-13729 GCA_041574375.1 Woeseiaceae bacterium | reverse complement strand
CTGTAACGCCGTCACCGACGACAAGTTTGATGCCCGGGTCAGTGTGCAGAACAGATCCGTCCTGGATGTTGCTGCGTTCTCCGACAACGAGCCAGTCATTGTCTCCGCGCAGCACGCAATTGAACCAGACACTTGCCTTATCCTTGAGACGGACGCTGCCAATAATTGAAGCGCTGTCTGCAACGAAGTGACCGGCACCCTCGAATTCGGGGGTGCGGTCACCGAGTGTGTAGATCACTTGGCTTTGCCCTGGGCAGCCACGGCGGCAGCCGCCTTGGCAACAGCCTCGGGGTCTCCCAGGAATTCTCGTGAGGTTGGTTTCAGGTCGTCGTCGAGTTCGTACGCCAGCGGGATGCCCGTTGGAATGTTGAATCCCGTTATTTCTTCGTCGGACACTTCATCCAGCATCTTGACCAGCGCGCGCAGGCTATTGCCGTGCGCCGCGATCAGCACGTTCTTTCCTGCTTTCAAATCCGGCGCGATGACATCGGTCCAACAGGGGAGTACGCGTTCGAGGGTCAGCTTCAGGGATTCCGCACCCGGAAGACCCTCGATGCCTGCATAGCGCGGATCGAATCTCGGGTGACGCTCGTCATCCGGTTCCAGTTCTGGTGGCGGGATATCGTAGCTGCGGCGCCAGATGTGCACCTGGTCATCACCATATTTCGCGGCTGTCTCGGCCTTGTTGAGTCCTTGCAGCGCGCCATAGTGGCGTTCGTTCAGGCGCCAGTCCCGAACGACCGGAATCCACATCAGGTCCATCTCGTCAAGAATGTGCCACAAGGTTCGAATGGCGCGTTTCAGGACAGACGTGTACGCAATATCGAAATCGTAACCGAGTTCCTGCAGGAGTCTTCCGGCTGCAATAGCTTCGTCGATGCCTTTTTCTGTCAGGTCAACGTCCTGCCATCCGGTAAACAGGTTTTTCAAATTCCAGTCACTCTGACCGTGACGGCAGAGTAAGAGTTTGCCGGCCATTATCGCTCCGTATGCTTTTGTCAGGTTGAAATCAGATCGCGCAGTTCCTGCGCTGCCACCGACAGCGTAGCAAAATCGATGTTGCCGCGTAGTTTCATCTCTTCAATCATGGCCGTGAAACGCCGGACCTCGTGTTCGTGTTTGGCGAGCCAGCGTTTGGCCACATCGCGCGAGTCGCGCGTGCCGCGTTTCGTCAACAGCTTGTTGCCCAGGTCCCGCCTCAGCTTGTAGAAGTCTTCACGAAGGTTGCTGCGAGCCATGGCCTGCCAACGACCGCTGACCGCGAGGTCTTCGGCGGAGTTGTGCAGGAAATGCAATTTGAGCGCATCGTTGAATGTCGAATACAAGCGAGCGGAATCCAGCACATCGCGTTTGCGGTCGGCTGCGAGGTCGACGATGTCGAGTGCAGCTCGCGTCAGTAGCAGGAGCGAAACCTTGTTCGCCAGCTTCTCGGGCACCCCCATCTCCAGCCACTCTTTTTCGGCTTTTTCGATCCGGGCGCGGCTGGCCTTCGACACATAGCTGTTCGATCGAGCGTAGACTTTTGCCATCCCATCCTTGAGCCGATCGACGGTCTGGACGATGTCGATTGCATTGCCTTGCTGCTCGATCAGCCAGTAGCCGGCATGGCGTAGCGTGCGGCTTATTTCGAACATCATGAGTATCTGGGCCTTGGCCGAGATGACGTGATCAAGGGCCTCGATCTCTTTGAGTAACGGCCTTGCCCGACAGATGATCCTCGCAACTTCATAGGCTCGCGCAACCGTTATGATGCTGGCGCCCGTGTCCGCCTGTGTGCGTTTGACAAAGGCAGGACCCATGCGATTGACGATGTCGTTGGCGATCAGCGTAGCGAGAATTTGCCGGCTTAGCCGGTGATGAGGAATCAGGTCGGCATAACGGTGCCTGAGTACGTCGGGGAAATAGCGTTGGGGGTCGATCTGCAGGAAATCCTCGAGCGTGTCATCAGACTCGATCAGCCCGTTGTACAGGTCGATTTTTGCGTAGCTCAACACGACTGCGAGTTCGGGACGCGTCAGGCCGTGTTTGCGCACGCGGCGATCCTCTATTTCACTCTCGTCAGGCAGAAACTCGAGTTCGCGATCGAGTTCACCGCTGCGTTCGAGATCCGAGATCAGGCGCGCGAGTTCGTCGAGACGTTCCGCCGACGCCATTTCACTCATGCTGATGGCCTGGGTCTGAAGATAGTTGTTGCGCAATACAAGATTCGCAACGTCATCGGTCATCGATGCGAGCAACCCATTGCGCTTTTGGCGCGACATGCTTCTCTGTTTGGCAACGGCACTGAGAAGAATCTTGATATTGACTTCCCGGTCCGAGCTGTCGACGCCACCTGAATTGTCGATGAAGTCGGTGTTTATCCGCCCGCCATTCATGCTGAACTCGACACGGGCTCGCTGGGTGAGCCCAAGGTTGCCGCCTTCACCGATTACCCTGCAACGCAGTTCGTCCGCATTGACGCGTACTGCGTCATTACTGCGGTCACCGACGTCGGAATTACCCTCGCTGCTGGCCTTTACGTAGGTGCCGATGCCGCCGTTCCAGAGCAGGTCTGCAGGCATTTTCAGAATGGCGCGAATCAGTTCGTCCGGCTGCAGCGATTTATCCTCGATTTTGAGAATCTTGCGTGCTTCATTGCTGATTCGGATTGTCTTCGCCTGGCGCGAGAATACGCCGCCACCCTTGGAGATCAGTTTTTCGTTGTAGTCGTCCCAGGTCGAGCCGGCTTTACGGAACAGGCGCAAGCGCTCCTTGTAACTCGCCGCCATGTCCGGATCGGGATCGAGGAAAATACGGCGGTGATTGAAGGCAGCCACGAGTTTGATCGTCTTCGACAACAACATACCGTTGCCGAATACATCACCGCTCATGTCGCCAATGCCCACCACCGTAAACGGGTCTGATTGCGTATTCAGGCCCTGCTCATGGAAGTGGCGCTTGACTGCCTCCCACGCGCCGCGTGCGGTAATGCCCATCACCTTGTGGTCGTAGCCAGCTGACCCGCCCGATGCAAAGGCATCGTCCAGCCAGAATCCGTATTCGGCAGACAGGCCGTTCGCAATGTCGGAAAAACTCGCCGTACCTTTATCGGCGGCGACAACCAGGTATGGGTCATCGCCGTCTCGACGAATGACGCCCTCCGGTGTAACGACTTCATCGTCGACGACGTTGTCTGTTATGTCGAGCAAGCCGCGTATGAACTGCTTGTAGCAATGCACGCCGTTGGCAAAAATCGCCTTGCGATCATCGACCGGGGCTCGTTTCGGAAAGAACCCGCCTTTGGCGCCTGTCGGGACGATTACCGTATTTTTGACCACCTGCGCTTTCATCAGGCCGAGAACCTCGGTGCGAAAATCCTCGCGACGATCGGACCAGCGCAGCCCGCCGCGTGCGATATCGCCGCCACGCAGATGCACACCTTCGACCTCGGGTGAATACACGAAAATTTCATACTTGGGCCTCGGCAGCGGCACTTCCGGCAGTCGCGCCGGATCGAGTTTGATCGAAATATAGTTCTTCGGCTTGCCGTCGACGGTCTGGAAATAATTGCTGCGCAAGGTCGCGTCAATGCCACCGGCGAATGCCGCCAGAATGCGGTCCTCATCAACGTTGCGAGCCTTTGAGAGTCCCCGCTTGACCTTGGCGCAAACGTCTTGCAGTTCACGCTTGCGCCTGGACTTCGCGACAATCGGGTCAAACTGCAACTCGAACTGTCTCACCAGCGCATGCGCCAGGTGGGAATGCGCCACGAGGACATCTTCCATGTAGGACTGACTAAACGGCAGGCGCAGTTGGAGAATATGCTTCGCATAACAGCGCAGTAGCGCGACCTGCCGCCAGTTAAGTTCGGCGCTGACAATCAAGCGATTCAGGCCGTCGTTCTCGGCGTCACCATTGAGCACGGCCATGAAGCATTCTTCGAATCGATCCGACACTGCCTCTACGTCAACGGAAGCACCGCTTTCGTGGCGCAGGTTGAAGTCCTGGATCCAGAAAGATTCGCCGGACTGCAACGTCGCTTCGTACGGACGTTCTGTGTATACCGCGGAGCCCATTTCTTCGAGAATGGGAAGGGCGTCGGACAACGCAATGGGATGATGCAGGCTATATACGATGAAGCGCATGTCCCCCGGCTCAACGTCATCTGCTGAGTAGAGATCTACGCTGCGCTCAATCCCGTTGCTGAGCATGTCATTAATAGTGCGAATGTCACCACATGCTTCCGCCGGTGTGGTGTCTGCCTGGTAGCCGGCGGAAAAAATAGTGCCGTAGGATTGAAATAGTTTTTCGCCTTCATCGGTGCCGAACGACGCTAGAAGTTCGCAACTCAGCTTTTCCGACCAGGTCACCAGGAGTTGTTCGAGTTTCCGCTCGATCTTGTTGATACTGATGCGTGGTCGTTTGCTGTCGGGCGTGCGAACGATGATGTGCACGCGGGCCAGGGCCGATTCCGAGATCTGCACGGCTGAGTCTGTAGAGACCCCGCCGAAGGCATCGAGCAGAAGTGCTTCAATCTTGCGGCGAATGGCCGTTGTGTATTTTTCCTTCGGCACGAATACGAGGCAGGAAAAGAACCGTCGAAATGCATCGCGCCGCAGGAACAACCTGACACGTAGCCTGTCCTGCAGATTGAGAATGCCAACCGTCGTGCGAGTCAGATCCTGTATCGAGCTCTGGAACAGCTCTTCTCTGGGATAGGTTTCGATGATATGGAGGAGGGCTTTGCCGCGGTGGCCGACTTCTTCTACATGGGCACGCTCGAATATTTTGCGTACCTTGTGCCGTAACAACGGGATATTCCTCGGGCTTTCGCTATACGCGATCGAGGTCAGTAGCCCGATAAAACGCCGCTCGCCAATCGGATTTCCTTCCTCGTCATAAATCTTGACGCCGACATAGTCGAGAAACGCCGAGCGATGCACCGTCGAACGCGAATTCGCCTTGGTCAGGATCAACCAGTCTCGCGATCGAGCAAGCCGCTGCATCTCGGCCGTCAGCTCAATTTCTTTTGCCGAACTGCTCTTGCTGCTGAGAATCCCGAGACCACTGCCGTCGACTACATTGAGATAAGTCTGCTTGCCGCGCTTCGACAGCGTGTACTCGCGGTAGCCCAGAAACGTAAAGTGCTCGTCGACCATCCAGTCCAGAAGTGCCTGGGTCTCCTTACGCAGCAGCGGGTCAACGCCTATTGGGCCGTTTTCTATCAGGTCTCTGGTCTCACGCATGCGCTGGCGCATTTCGCCCCAGTCACGTACAGCGAGCCGCACGTCCCTTAGCGTCTTGACGATGGCCTTGCGCAGTGCCTTGATCGCCTTTTTGTCGGTCGTTCGGCTTACTGCGAATCGGATGAATGACTCCGAGTATGCATCGGGGTCGTCAGGATTAGTCACTGCAACCAGCTTGCCGCCATTGAGGCGATTTACCGAGATGATCGGGTGCACGGTGATGTGAACGGCAAGGTTCTGGCGATTGAGCGCTGCAGCAACCGAATCGACGAGGAACGGCATGTCATCGTTGATCATTTCGACAAACGTGAAGCTGGACGTATATCCATGCTCTTTTTCGTTTGCGTTAAAGATGCGTAACAAGACCTCACCACGGCGTCGTTGTGCACCAAATTCCAGATGATCAAGAGCGACACGCGCCATGATGGCCGCATCGCGCCCGGCGAGATCCTCGTACGGCACGTTGACAAAGTACTGCTTCAGGTACCGCTTGATGTCTGATTTATTTTTGAGAATGTGTGAAGTAGCGCGCGACGTGAGGATAGCGTCGATGATCTCTTGTCGAGCATCGTAGCTACGCCGGTTCGTTTTTGTGGTCACTGCATTTGCCCCGATGGGTACAGGCGGCCCGAAAGCCGGGATTTTAGCCTACAATGCTCAGCCTGATACAACCATTCGATCGATTAAAATGAAAAAAAGACAGCTGGAAAAAACGATTCACTCCGATCTGTCTCGTGATAACGATTACACGGGCTATCTGCAGCTCGATCGGCTCTTGTCTGCGCAGATTCCGCTCAGTGATCCACCGCACCATGACGAGATGCTTTTTATCATTCAGCACCAGGTCGCGGAGTTATGGATCAAACTCGTCATTCACGAAGTAAGCGGTGCTATTCGGCACCTGCGGGCTGACAGACTTCAGCAGGCCGTCAAGAATCTGGCTCGTGTTCGCCATGTCCAGAATCAGCTGTACAACCAGTGGAAGGTGCTCGATACGCTGACGCCCAGCGAATACGCTGAATTTCGCCATGTGTTCGGCAAGGCCTCAGGATTCCAGTCAGCCCAGTATCGTATCCTCGAGTTCACACTCGGCAACAAAAGCCGGCGAATGATGCCGTACTACAAACATCAGCCGGAGTGGCACGCGCGGCTTACCGAAGCGCTGGAGGCACCGAGCCTTTACGAGGAATTCCTGATGCACCTTGCGCGCCGGAACATGCCGATTCCCGAGCACGTGCTGAATAGGGACTTCAGCACGTTGCGTGAAGATGATGACGCAGTCGTCGAGGTATTGCGCTCAATCTATGAGGACAGGACCAGTCACTGGACGCGCTACGAGACCTGCGAGGCGCTCATGGATATAGCCAATAACTTCCAGTTCTGGCGTTTCCATCACATGAAGACGGTGGAACGGATCATCGGTCATAAGACCGGAACCGGTGGTTCATCGGGTGTGGAATTTCTGAAAAAGGCGCTGGATATTGAGTTCTTTCCGGAACTCCTGCGCGTACGGACCGAACTCTAGGGGTTGCCAATCAGTCGCGCGCGCGCCATCAGGCGTTCCATGATGGTGTTGAGCTGCTCGAGTTCCTCGGGTGACAAGCCTTCGAGCAGGTCGCGCTCGAATCCCAGCGCAAGCTCGGCGATTTCATCGTGGAGTTTCTTGCCTTCTTCAGACAGGTTCAGGATCGAACGGCGTTTGTCTGCGTCGGCAAACTCGCGATCAATACGGCCACGCTTGATGAGCTTGGTCACCGCACGGCTGACGGCCACCTTATCCATCATCGTTCGTTCGGCAACTTCGACAGCCGATAATCCCGGGAAGCGTCCCAGTACGGCGATCACTCGCCACTCGGGTATCGAGACACTAAAGCGTTTGTCATAGGCGCGCGCCACCGTTGTGCTAACCGTGTTCGATAGAACCGCAAGGCGGTAGGGCATGAAGTCTTCGAGTTTCAGTTCGTCGGCCATAACGACAATTTATCATGCGAGGTGTGGCAGGGCGAGATACTCGGTTGTTTGCATTTCGATCAGGCGACTGATCGTTCGCTCAAACTCGAAGGTCAAGCGGGTGCCCTGGTAGAGAAGCTGGACATTCACATCGGCTGACAGGATCAGCTTAACGCGCCTATCGTAGAATTCGTCGACCAGTGCGATGAAGCGCCTTGCCTGATCATCCAGAGTCGCGTCGAACTGCGGCACGCCGGAAATGATGACGGACGGGTACCAGCGCGCGATTTCAATATAGTCGGCCTGGCTGCGTGGCCCGTCACAAATATCAGTAAATCGAAACCATGCAATGCCCTTGGCGCGGCGGCGTGCACAAATGTCGCGGCCGTTAATATCCAGGTACGTGTCAGATTCGATATGTGTCGAGGCCGATTCTTCGAAGAAATAATTCAGCCTGTCGGCGGCAAAATCGTCGTCAGGCGACAGGTACGTTCCCGCCTTCTGCAATATACGCAGACGGTAGTCTGTGTTGCCGCCCATCCTGACGACGTCTGTATATTTTTTCAGCAGTTCGATTGCCGGCAGGAATCGCTGCCGCTGCAAACCCTCTTTATACAGGTCGTCCGGCTGCGAGTTGGACGTCGTAACCAGAATGACGCCACGTTTGAACAGGCCTTGCAGCAGTCCGCCCAGGATCATCGCATCGCCGATGTCGCTGACGAAAAACTCGTCAAAGCACAACACGCGCGCCTCCTCGGCAATGCTGGCTGCAATCTTGTCAAGCGGGTTCTCGACGAAGCTCAGGGTTTTCATGCGCTCGTGCACGTCGCGCATCATGCGATGAAAGTGGACGCGTTTCTTCTGCTCGATTTCGAGGCTCTCGAAAAACAGGTCCATCAGAAACGTCTTGCCGCGGCCGACACCACCCCATATATAGAGTCCACGAACGGTCTCGCGTGGCTCGCTGCGGAAAAACACTGTACGCAATCGCCCCTTTCGAGGCCTCTGCGCGTTGATTCGCGCCTGCAGATCCTCGAAACGAGCGATGACGTCGAGTTGTGCGGGATCCCGCGTGTGGCCCTCTCGATGCAGGCTTGATTCGTAGGCTTCGCGGACTTTCAAACTACCCTCGTTAATGTATGTGCAGATCTGCTGCGGCAGAGCAAGATTACATGCCAACTATTATGGCGGCTACAGCGACTGCTAGAATACGGCGCCACAAGACGGGAGCACTGGGAAAATGTCGGAAGAAACTGAACGCGAATCGATGGAGTTCGATGTCGTCGTCGTAGGTGGAGGTCCTGCCGGGTTATCTGCAGCTATTCGCCTGATGCAGCTGGACGAGGGCTTGTCGGTGGTCGTGGTGGAAAAAGGCTCCGAGATCGGGGCGCATATCCTTTCCGGGGCCGTAATGGAGCCGAGCGGGCTCAGCGAATTGATTCCTGACTGGAAAGAAAAGGGTGCCCCCGTGAAAACCGAGTGCACAGGCGATCGCGTGCATTACCTCACGAGCGCAACCGGTGCGGCACCGGTGCCCGGTATTTTTCTTCCACGCCCGATGCACAACCACGGCAACTACATCATCAGCCTCGGGCAGCTTTGTCAGTGGCTGGCTGAACAGGCCGAGGGCATGGGCGTAAACGTCTTTCCCGGATTTGCTGCGTCCGAAGTTTTGTATGACGCCGACGGGCGCGTCACCGGCGTCGCGACGAGCGATATGGGGGTCGGCAAAGACGGCGTTAAAAAGAGCTCTTACACACCGGGGTATGAATTGCTCGCAAAATATACGATTTTTGCGGAAGGCGTCCGAGGTAATCTCAGTGAAGAGGTCATGCGCAAGTTCAATCTGCGAGAGAACGCTGATCCGCAACACTACGGCATTGGTATCAAGGAAGTTTGGGAAGTTGAACCCGAGCGTCACGAGGAAGGTCTCGTTGTCCATACGACCGGTTGGCCGCTCGACAATCGTACCGAGGGGGGCGGCTTTCTGTATCACGCCGCGAATAACAAGGTATACCTGGGCCTGATCATTGCACTCAACTACAGGAACCCGCACCTGTCGACATTCGACGAGTTTCAGCGCTGGAAGACACATCCGAAAATTCGGCGATATCTCGAAGGCGGCAAGCGAGTCGGCTACGGTGCCCGCGCGGTCAACAAAGGTGGTCTGCAATCACTGCCCAAACTCGGGTTTCCTGGGGGCATGCTGGTCGGCTGCGGCGCCGGGTTTCTGAATGGTGTGAAGATCAAAGGAACGCACACTGCGATCAAGACCGGCATGCTGGCCGCGGAAAGTATCCACAAGGCGCTGTCTTCCGGCGATGCCGGGCAGTCGGAACTCAGTGACTACGAAGATAGCGTGAATGCATCCTGGGTCTACAAGGAACTGCACCGGGGCCGCAATTTTGGCCCCGGTCTGCACAAGCTGGGTATGTTCTTCGGGGCTATTTTTGCGTTCATCGATCAGAATATCTTCTTCGGCAAGCTACCGTTCACTTGGCGCAACAAAGATCCTGACCACGAATCGCTGGACAAGGCGTCCGAGGCGAAGGTGATCGATTATCCCAAGCCGGATGGCGTGATCACGTTTGACAAGCTGTCATCGGTTTTTTTGTCGAGCACCAATCACGAAGAGGACCAGCCTTCACACCTGAAGCTGAAGGATGAGTCAATTCCGGTCGCGTACAATCTGCCCGAGTTTGATGAGCCCGCGCAGCGCTATTGCCCCGCCGGTGTTTACGAGATCGTGGAAGAGGGCGGCGAGAAGAAGTTCCAGATTAACCCCGCCAACTGTGTGCACTGCAAAACCTGCGACATCAAGGACCCGAAGCAGAATATTGTCTGGACCGTGCCGGAAGGCGCGGGCGGACCCAACTACGCAAACATGTAAATACGGCGTCAGTCACCACATCAGGGCTGTCCGGCACCCTATTTCGCCTGCATCCGGATCGCGCCGTCGCAGCGAATTGTCTCGCTGTTTACGTAGGTCGTCTCATAGATGAATGCGATCGTGTCAGCATACTCCTCGGGCTTGCCAAGGCGTTTCGGGAATGGCACCTGTGCAGCCAGCGAATCCTGCACCTCCTGCGGCATGCCTGACATCATTGGTGTCAGCATGATGCCGGGGGCAACCGTGTTGACGCGGATGCCAAAATTCGCGAATTCGCGGGCGAGCGGCAGCATCATCGCGTGCACACCGCCCTTGGACGCCGAGTAGGCTGCCTGGCCGATCTGGCCTTCGAATGCGGCGATCGATGCCGTGCTGATGATCACGCCTCGCTCGCCGTCCTCGGTCGGCTCGTTCTCGTTCATCACGGCTGCGGCTTCTTTTGTCACGTTGAACGTGCCGACCAGGTTAATCTGAATGACACGATTGAACATTTCCGTCGGCCAGGGACCTTCACGGCCGAGTGCGCGGCCGGCCGTAGCAATGCCGGCGCAGTTCACGGCCAGCGTGATGCCGCCCATCGTTGCTTTTGCCTGCTCGATTGCAGCCCTGACGGAGTCTTCGCTCGACACGTCCGTATTGATATAGCTTGCGCGATCGCCAAGTTCGGCAGCCCTCCGGCTACCCAGTTCATCGTTAATATCGAGCAGCACCACCTGGCCACCAGCGTCGATGACGCGTTGTGCCGTGGCAAAACCAAGACCCGATGCGCCGCCCGTCACGACGGCTTTTGCTTCTGACAATTTCACCAGTTTCTCCCTTACATAATTTCGAAGGCGATGGCCGTCGCTTCGCCACCACCGATGCATTGCGATGCGATACCACGCGTTAATCCGCGCGCCGCGAGTTCGTGCAGCAGCGTCACGGATATGCGGCTGCCTGTGGCGCCAATCGGGTGACCGAGCGCGCAGGCACCGCCGTTGACGTTGACCTTGTCGTGACTGATGCCGAGGTCCTTCATCGCAGCCATCGTAACAACAGCGAAAGCCTCATTGATTTCATAGAGATCGACGTCATCAGGTGTCCAGCCGAGCGCCTCGTGCAACTTCTTGACTGCGAACACGGGCGCCGTTGTGAACCACGCGGGCTCGTGTGCAAACGCCGAGTGGCCGATGATTCTCGCAATCGGCGTCAGGCCCCGTTTCTCCGCCTCGGCGGCGGTCATCATGACGACCGCTGCGGCGCCATCGGAGATCGACGAAGAGGTTGCGGCCGTCACCGTGCCGTCTTTTGCAAACGCCGGCCGCAAAGTCGGAATCTTTTCCACGCTGACAGTGCCAGGTGTTTCGTCGGTATCGACGACCGTCTCGCCGTGCCGCGACTTGATCGTCACGGGCGAGATCTCACCTGCAAACGTGCCGTCGGCAACGGCACGCTGCGCCCGCGTTACCGATTCGATCGCGTAGTTGTCCATTTCCTCGCGTGAAAAACCGTATTTGTCCGCCGTGACCTGTGCAAAATGTCCCATCATTTCGCCGGAGTAGGGGTCTTGCAGGCCATCGTAGAACATATGGTCCAGTGCTTGCTGGTGGCCCATGCGCATGCCGCTGCGGGCTTTCGGCAACATGTACGGTGCATTGCTCATCGACTCAAGACCGCCCGCGACCACAATGCCCACGCTGCCAGCCTTGATCATGTCGTGCCCGAGGATGATTGACTCCATGCCGGAGCCACACATCTTGTTGACCGTAATGCACGGTACGCCTTCGGGGACTCCTGCATCGAGGGCTGCCTGGCGAGCCGGGGCCTGGCCGAGACCGGCCGGCAAGACACAGCCCATGATTACGCGATCGATGTCGCTGGCGTCGATACCGCAGGCGCTGACGGCGCCTTCGATTGCGGCGGCGCCGAGATGCGGGGCCGTGGCGCCGCTCAAAGTGCCCTGGAACGCGCCAATCGGCGTGCGTTTTGCGGCCACAATGACAATGGCATCTGAACTCATTTTCTTGCTCCGGAGTGCTGTCTTTATGTCAGGGGGACGGCTACTGTCCGCCAATTTCCGGTCTGGCGCAATACTATGATTCAGGCATTCCGGGCAGGTTTCTCGTCGAGTAGATCGGGCTCGTCGAGAACCCCGAGAATGCGCAGTCGGGCTGCTTCAGCCAGTGCTCGGCTGCTTGCAAATTCGGCGTCACCCGGGGCGATTGGCGGTAGGATATCGATGGTCAACGGGCCGCGTTTGGGCATGAAATGATTGGCCGGCAACATGTAGCGAGACCCGCTGATCGCGATCGGTACTACCGGCATCTCGCCCTTGACGGCGGCCACGAATGCCCCGGGAAGGAAACGACCGACGCCAGGCTCCTCGAGAAAGGTGCCCTCCGGGAAAAAAGCCAGCGATTCACCAGCCTGGGCTGCCCTGACGATGTGCCTGGCGTCGCGCGTGCTGCCTTTGATATCCGAGCGTTCGACGAATTTCGCGCCAGCCCGCCGCAGCAGAAAGTGGGCCGGAGCAAAGTCCCGCATTTCGCCTTTGATCACAAAACTGAAGCGCCAGGGGAGGTATCCTTTGAGCAATACCCCGTCGAGATAGCTGGCGTGGTTGGCGACAACGACACAGTTGCCGGCCGGCAGGTTGTCGATTCCCCGGATGCGGACATCGATCATCGGCAGAACAAAGGTCATCCTGCAGGCCCATGTGGCCAGTTTCTGCCGCCTTTCGGCGCCGGGCACGATCAGGGCGACGGTCATTGTAAATACGACAGCGAAACCGAAAGACAGCCAGGCGAGCATGCCCCAGGCAATATTCTTGGTACGTGTGACCCAGTTCACTTTATGTTAACGCCTTCTCTAATCTGTGACAGCTGTCACGCCCGCCCCCGAACTTGCCACGCATACTCAGAACCCTTGAAAAAACCGTCGCTTGGCGATGTTTGATAGCCGGTATGCTAACAGCACGATGCGCTGGTTTGATAGACGGCAGCCGTGGTAAAGGACTGCGCGACGAAGGAAGATGAAAGCTTATGGGCAGCAGCAACAAACGAGACACAGCGGAAGCCAGGAAAGTCGAACGCTCGGAGGAGCTTGTCGATCGATTTCTCGATGCTATCTGGATGGAACGGGGCTTGTCGAAGAACACGCTCGGCGCGTACCGGGCTGACCTGATGACGTTGGGCCGGGGGCTGTCGGAAAGCGACAAGTCCATCGAGCAGGCTGACAAGGCCGACCTCCTGGACTTTATTGCGAAGCGCGTGGAGTCCGGCGCCAAACCGCGTTCAACCGCACGCCAACTCTCGAGTTTCCGCCGTTTCTTCCGCTACATCATGCGCGAGGGCATGCGTAATTCGGATCCGACCGCAGAAATCGAGATGCCGCGCATTGGTCGTTCGCTGCCAAAGACATTGTCGGAAGAAGAGGTCGACGCGTTGCTGAACGCGCCGAACACGGACGAGCCGCTGGGTCATCGCGACCGGGCGATGCTGGAGTTGTTATACGCCACGGGCCTCAGGGTTTCGGAACTTATCAATCTCAAACAGTCCCAGGTCAACTTCAATCAGGGTGTTCTGCGTATTGTCGGCAAAGGTGATCGTGAACGCCTGATTCCATTGGGCGAAGAGGCACAACGCTGGCTCAAGGAATTCATTGACGGCCCGCGCATGGAGATCCT
>JBFFOS010000072.1:0-13757 GCA_041574375.1 Woeseiaceae bacterium | reverse complement strand
TGTGACCCTGGATCCGGGCGCAGATCCGAACTCTGATGAGATCGCGATTCTCGACAACATGATGTGGAACAACGGCTACGACACCATTCCCGAAATCAAGGCGCTCAAGGCGCTGGAGCTCGTCGAAGGCGACGTGCAAATCCTCAACGTCGGAACTAGCGCAAATAGCTGCATCCTCGACCACGACAAGTACACGACTGTCGGCCTCAAGGAATTTGGAACCTGTGGCTTTGCGACAACCGCAAACGTGACAACCTATTTGCTCGAAGAACGTGCGGAGCGCCGGGAGATAGCCGCCGAAGATATGGGCAAGCGTGCCTACTATGGTATTTGCGCCGGCTGCCACTCATACAGCATGAAGATGATCGGACCGCCGACACAGATCATCCAGGCGCTGTACATGGACAATCCGCAAGGTATTGTGGATTACATTACGAGTCCGACCAAGAAACGCGACGACTACCCAGAAATGCCGCCACAGAATTATCTCTCGGAAGAAGTTCGCATGGCGGCTGCCGAATACATGCTACAGGTCAAAAAATAGGCTACGAAAATCCAGGCTGCGGCTGAGCGCGGTGCATTATTCGAGCAGCTCGCCGAGCGACGTATCACCACGGTGAGCCGCGATGGCGATCAATAGTTCAGCCGTCGCAATCGCATCGACGAGGCAATCATGAGCGTTATACCTTGGCAGATTGTATGCTTCGCGTAGATCTGACAGCCGCAACGCTTTCCTGGTTTCGATATGATGTTTACGTTGCATACGGCGATGCTCGAGCGCGAGCGTGTCAACGACAGGCACCAGTAGCCGCGAGCCATAACTATTCATGCACATGCGGTCGAGCAAAGCCTTGTCGAGCCCGGCGTGATGCACGAGCAAAATACGCCCCGTCAGTACCTCGACGATCATGCCAAGGGCGGCAACCCAGCCCAGTCCGGCGCCGACCACTGTATCCGTCAGCCCATGCACCGACGCGCTGTCGCCGACTTCACCGCTGGGCCTGACGATATAGCTCTCAGCCGTACTCAGGTTGATCTTCCCGTGCCGGATGATGACCCAGCCAACGCTAAGCATGTCCGCGCTTGAAGCATCGAGACCCGTCGTCTCGATATCAAGGCTGACGAATTCGACATCCTTGAATGCGGCCGAAGACGCGGGCAATTCCGCCTCGAGAAAAGCGTCAAACGGGGCAGAAAAATGCTTGCGGCTCATCAACCACCGCCTGGCTTTCAACCAGGAATATTTCATGCCAGGTGAAAGCGATTCAACAGGGCCGACTGACTGACGCGCACCTGGGAAAATGCCGACTTGAGATTCTGGCGCACCAGCGGCGAGAGCTCGCCCGGAGAAAGGTGGTTGTCGGGCTTTTTGCCCGCCTGCAACTGCCGACTCTGATGTTCGATGCGAAGTTTCTCGATGAAATCGAGTGCATCGATCAAATTCGCTGCATCTGTCTTCGTGATTTCTTTCGCCTTTGCCGCCGCCCGCAGGCGATTGCGGGTACAAATTCGTAATTCACCAGCCGCAAGCGATCGAATGCGTGCGATTTCAACGATGGGCATGATGCCATGGAGCTTCAGGTCCAGCGTATTCTTGTGCTCACCGGACCTCTCGAGGACAAATTGGCGAAAGAAGCCCAGCGGTGGCTGGTAATTCATTGCATTCTTCGCCATTAGCGCCAGAAATATCTCGTTCTTGCGCGCAGCATCGCGCACGCTTTGCTTCAGCTCTTCGACCAGTTCCGCTTTTCCTGCAACGCAGCGCAGGTCGAAGAATATGTTCGCGTGCATCAGCGCCTTCTCCTCAGGCACCGTAATCCAGCGATTGAATTGCTCTTTCCACTGATCGAGCGGCACGCGCCACTTGGGGTTCGAAGCCATAACGTCGCCCGGGCAATACACGTAGCCGCAAGCATCGAGGCCATCGTTAACGACTTTCGCAAGCGCCGCGAAGTACTCGTCGTCTGCTTCCGTTGCCTCGTTCGACAGCACGATCGCATTATCCTGGTCGCTTTTGGCCGACTGCTCGAAGCGACCCTGGGATCCGAGCGCAACCCACGCGTAATCGCACGGTGGTGGTCCGAATTCTGCTTCCGCAATTCGCAACAACTGGCGAGTGACCGTGTCGGTAATCATCGTGATCAGCTTGCCGAGTTGCTCGCCGTTCGCATCGGACTCGATCTGCCCGATGATCAGTGCAGGCACACGACGGCAGGCCGCTACCACGCCCTCGGCGGTGGTTTGCTTGCCGATATCGCTGACAAGATACAGCGGATGCTCCGTTTCCAGCCGCATGAAATCGCTACGCGAGATCATACCGACCGGCTGCCCGCCGTCGATGATCGGCAAATGATGAATATTGCTCTGCATCATGACCATCGCAGCCTCAAACGCGTGCGCGTCAGCGTCCAGCACGGTCGGCTCCTCGGTCATAATCTCGGTCACCGGACGATTGACGTCCATTCCCGCCGCAACAACGCGTTCCCGAATATCCCGATCTGTGACGATGCCACGCAGACCATTGCCATTGTGGATCAGCATCGCCGACACGCGTTCCGAGACCATCTTTTGCGCCACTTCGCGGATAGTCGCTTTGGAACCGATACTTACCGGGGGGCGCGAAACCAGGCTGCGAACGATCTCGCCCGAAAAGCCGCGAAAAGTCTGTGGCTCCGGGTTCATGGTAAGGCGATCGGACAGTGCACGAATAAACATAGTGTCGAATTTCGTGCAGGCTCGTCGCGCCCGGCCGAAGGCCTCGCCGTCGAGGTGGTAGACGAGCGCATCCTCAATGGCGACTGAGTGGTTCCGGACGGGTGCGCTGTTCATCAGCGACGGGAAACCGAAATAGTCGGTTTCAGCCAGTCGAGTCATCATTTCACCGTTCGCGTTACGCAGCTCAATGGCCCCACTGCGCACGATATGCAGTTGATGATTCTCGCTTCCCGGCGTCAGGATGACCTCGCCTTTGCGGTAATACGCTATTTCAATGTGCCTCGCACAGTCCGCGAGTTGACGGTCATCGAGACTGTCAAATCCGGGCAAACCCCGAAGGAACTCTACAATCTCGGGAATCTCTTTCATTGCCTGATTCTGACATGCTTCATAAAACGAGAAAACTGGCGGCACCAGTAATGGTACCGCCAGTTATTTTTCCGGATGGTGTTCCGGGCGTCGAACCTAGAACGCGTACTTGGCTGACAGCATGAAGCGCGTGAAATCGCCGTCCGCGCCGCTTACGAGCTCACGCTCACCCCAGATGACTTCGCCGCCGATATCGAGCTTCGGCAGAATGTTGTAAATGAGGTTCCAGTGGATGCTCGAACCATTGTCATTCAGGCCTGCCGCCAATGCATTGCTGTCGTAGTCAATGGAGGTACTGCCGTACATGATGTTCGTACGCAACTTGTTGCCGAGCGGCATACGTAGCGAAACGAAGTAGGCAAGCGCCTCTGCCGTCGAAATATCATTGTTCAGATCTATGTAGCCATCACGAACAAATCCGAGTCCGATGTAGCGGCCGACGCCGTCGCCGTAGGTGACCATCGCCCGGAGGTCGGCGCCTTCGCCGAACATGAACTTGGCCGACGCGCTGATGCCGTAGCCAGTCGCATCCGGCTGCGAACCGGCGATGTCCCCAACTTTGATGTCGCGGTACAAGCCGGCTACCTTGATGTAGCTACCGCTGTCGCCCAGCTTGAAAGTGTAGCGAGCGATCAGATCGGGCATCGTGGAATAACCACGTTCGACATCACCCGCGCCAGATACGAACGCTTGGGGATTCTCTGCCGCAACTTCGAGGTTGCCCGCCGTATAACGGATCATGGACTGGCGGATGAAGGTCGTGGACTCGGCCGGACCAACGAAGTCGAGCGCCTCCGGCAGCGCAGCCACGTCCTGGAAGGTCGACCAGGTCTGGCCGAACGTCCAATTGTCGTACTTAATAAATGCATGACGTATGCGCGGGCTGTAGGAGTTCGACACAACCTCGTTGCCGTCAACATGAGTGAAGAAGTCCATCTCGACGAAGGCTGTGACGCTGTTGCCGCCGGCTGTCTTGTGATCGACGCGGAAATTCAGACGCGTCTCCCTGGCCTGGAAATCGGTCGTCAAGTCACTGCTCGATCCGGAGACCGGGATCTGGGGCGCATAGTAAAACTGGCGCATCAGGCTGTTGCCGTCCGGCGTGCCATTGCTGTAATCCGTGAACATGGCGTCGAACTTGGCGTAGCCACCAAACTTGTAGGTAGTCGTCGGGGCATCATCCGCAAGCACCATTCCGGCGCTTGAAAAGAGTGCCAATGCAGCACCAACCAGTGTGAATTGTAATTTGAACTTCGTCATCAGTTTTCCCCCAAGTCTCGAAGTAAGTTTGTAATCACGATGGATATTCGGTGACTGCTTCGGTACTGACTATTAGCCAAAAGTCGAATCAGCGCGTTGAATAGACCAAGGTCTAATGCCCGCCGAACACGTGCGATTCACAATGTAGGAGATGGACTCGGCGACGACACTCTGTCGCAGAGATCAACGTTTGTTTTCAGGAAGATCGCGGAGACGTAATACGGTAGTCTAGGTGGCACCTGCATTACCGCATAAGCAGCTGAAACAGGACACGACGCTGACGAACAAGAGCACATTTATCGTTGCAGACGATCACCCACTGTTTCGCGAGGCGCTGATCCATGCGATCGGCAACTGCGTCGATGCTGCCGAGATCATCGAGGCGGACAGCCTCGATACACTGCAGGTCGTGGTCGACGCGAACCCCGAGGCCGATCTGTTGCTGCTGGACCTGAACATGCCCGGAGTCAGCGGCTTCTCTGCCCTTGCCTACATTCGCAGCAAGCACGAGTCGCTGCCAACGGTCATCGTATCGGCAATGGATGACCCTGCCGTTATCCGCCGTTCGATCCAGCATGGCGCAAGCGGCTTTATCCCCAAGTCATCAGCAATCTCGACACTCGAAGAAGGTATACGGGCGGTGCTGGACGGCGAAGTGTGGATTCCCGAGGGCATCGATCTGCAGGATGATCGCCTGGACAGCGAAGAAGCGAAGATCGCATCTGCCCTGAGTTCACTCACTCCACACCAGTTCCGGGTTCTCATGATGCTCGGAGAGGGCCTGCTCAACAAACAGATCGCGTATCAGCTCGGCGTTTCCGAAGCGACCATCAAAGCGCATATGACGGCCGTGCTGCGCAAGATGGGTGTCAACAATCGCACCCAGGCCGTGCTCGCAGTGCAACGGCTGCGCATCAACGCGCCGGCACTGATGGCCGATGAATCAATGAACGACGCGGCGAGTTAGCAACCGGTTGATCAGTGCTCTGAGCGCTGCCGGTTTCACGGGTTTATGCAACAGCGCGTGGCCTGCCTCACGCACCAGGTCGGCTACTTCAGTCGTGTGATTTGCGGTAAGAATGGCGGCGGGCAAGTCAACGCCGGCCTTCCTGCGCAGCGCATCAATAACGTCCAGACCGGTTATGCCATCGCTAAGATGATAATCAATCAGTAACAGTGACGGTATGGTGGAAGCACTTTCCAGCTGCGTAAGCGCGTTGGCCATCGTGGTGGCTATTAGTGGCTGGGCACCCCATTTGCTAAGCAGGCCATGCATTCCGTCAAGGATTTCCTGTTCGTTGTCAACACACATGACCAACTGATTGCTTAACTGCGACGAGGCGCGATGCTCGGTCGGCGCGAGTCGCGCCGTCGAGATACAATTGTCTTTGGCCCTTGGCACCAGGACTTCAAAGCAGCTGCCTTTGCCAAGTACCGACCGCAGGGAGATCGGGTGACCGAGCAGGCGCGCGATACGATCAACGATAGCGAGGCCGAGACCAAGGCCGCGCTTCGCGCTTTCTGCGCTGTCTGACAAACGGTGGAATTCGTCAAAAACTGCTTTCTGGTCGCTATCGGCAATGCCTAAGCCCGTATCGATTACCTGGATCGCGATATTCTCGCCACGGCGTCGACACCCCACAAGCACACCACCTGCCCGGGTATAACGCCGGGCGTTGCTGACGAAATTCTGCAGAATACGCCGCAGCAAGGCCGGGTCGGAATGCGCGCATAATTTCGAGTCGGCAAAACGAAGCGTCAGCCCCTGCTCCTCAAAAGTCTGTGAAAACTGCGCATTAAGGGCGAAAAAAAGATCCGCGACGACAAAGTCTTCGTGTTTCGGCGTCGGTGCAGCAGTGTCGAGGCGGGATATATCGAGAAGCGCACTCAACAGGTCTTCCACGCTCAAAAGACCACTTTCGACGCGTGCCACGAGCGTGCTCTGTTCCTCCGTCATTTCGCTGCGATGCTCGTTGAGCAGCGCTGCAAACAACTTGGCTGCATTCAATGGCTGCAACAAGTCGTGGGCCGCGGCCGCAACAAACCGGGTCTTGGAAACGTTCGCTTCCTCGGCCTCGGCCTTGGCTCGCTGCAGCGCCAGCATCGCCTCTTCGAGTTTTGAGGTGCGATCGGCAACGCGCTGCTCAAGCAGCGCCTTGGCCTCGACGAGCGCGTTCTCGGCTGACTTGAACTCGGATATATCGGTATAGGTTGTGACGAAACCGCCATCAGGCATCGGTTTGCCGTGAATCTCGATAACCTTGCCATCGACAAAATTGCTCTGAGACCTGTACTCGGAGCCCTCACGCATGAACTTCAGTCGTTTGTTGACCTCCTGCTCGACATCGCGATCACCAAATCGCCCCTGCTCGGCGTTGTACCGAATCAGTTCTGCTACCGATTCGCCGACGTGCACCATGCCATCCGGGTAATTCATCAGTTCGACGTAACGCGAGTTCCAGCCAATTAAACGCTGCGAGCCATCGACCACGCTGACGCCCTGCGTAATATTCTCCAGCGTCGCTTCGGTCAACTGGCGGTTGAAGCGGACTGCCTGCGATGTCTGGTCGAGAAGCAGAACAACATCACCGATTTCCATGCCCGTCTTGCGCAGAGCAGTCGTAATCACGACGCGTGCGGATGCCGCACCGATTGCGCCGGCCAGGAGGCGCTCAGTGAATTGCAGCAAGCGCCAGTCTGCCGGCAAGGCCGGCGAAATATCCAGCCCTTCGGTTTCGCCAAAGTCTTCGAATGACCGTTGTGCATGGGCCTCACCCAGGAACCTGTCGGCGAGTGCACGCAGGTCTGCGTTCGTGAGGTCCGGACCTGGGGCCGGTGTGCGTGCTTCCCAGCCGTTTGGGAGCGGACTCGCAAACGCACGAGCCTGAATCTTCTCGATCATTGATTGCCGCGTTAGCAAAGACACGACAACGAAGACCAGTATGTTCCCGGTAAGTGACCACGCGACACCGTGGGTCAACGGATTCGACTGCACGTCGAAGAGCAGAGACTCGGGTCGCAGCCATGGAATCGCGAACAAACCGTAGTCAATAAAATCTGCATTGAACGCACCGGATCGCGCCAGTGTCGGTAAGAACAGCGTATACGCCCACAAGACAAACCCAGTCGACAAGCCAGCCATCGCACCGATGCGTGTCGAACGCGGCCAGTACATCCCGAGTACGAGCAACGGCATGAACTGTGCAGCTGCAGCAAAAGACAAGAGCCCGATACTGGCCAGCGCCAACGACTCATCCGTAGCCAGGTAATAGAAGTACGCAAGGGCTGTGATTCCAATGATCGCTCCTCGGCGAACGTGTATCAGGAGCCGTGAGTAGTCGCTACGTTCGGAGAGACCGAGCATCTTTATGCGCAACAACAACGGCATGACGATCTCATTGCTGATCATTGTGGACAGGGCAACACAAGCCACGATCACCATACCTGTCGCTGCTGAAAACCCGCCGAGGAAAGCAAGTATGGTCAGCCAGTCATTGCCATGTTCCATCGGCAGGGCAAGAACGAACGAATCACCAGTGAATGCACCCGGCGGCAACATCTTCAGGCCGGCCAGTGTTATGGGAACTATGAAGACGGTAAAGATCAGCAAGTACAGCGGAAACGCCCAGCGGGCCGCATGTATTTGGGCGTCCTTGTGCGCTTCGACAATGGCGACGTGAAACTGGCGCGGCAGGCAGAGAATTGCGGCACTGGCGAGTATCAACTGGGTCACGAAAGTATCCGGTATGTGATCCAGCCGGAACAGTTCATCGGCGCGCTTTGCCGATTGCGCAACCGGCAAGGAACCGTCATTGAGTAACAGCAACGCGAACACGCCAACAGCAATGAAGGCAAATAGCTTCACGACCGACTCGAAGGCGATGGCAATCATCATGCCCTCGTGGTGTTCAGTCACGTCGATTTTGCGAGTGCCGAACAGGATCGCGAATACGGCCAGTGCCGACGCCACCACAAACGCCGTGTCATACTCGGCGCCGCCGGTTACCGGGTAGTTGGAGACAATACTAAAGCCCCCGGCAACGGCTTTGAGTTGCAGCGCGATATAGGGAACGGAACCGATCGTGGCAATGATCGTAACCAGGGCAGCGAGGCCCTGAGCCTTGCCGTAGCGCGCCGCAATAAAATCGGCAATAGACGTAAGGTTCTGGCGTTTGCTGATCGTCACAATACGATTGATCAACGGCCAGCCAAAAAGAATCACGACCATGGGCCCGAGGTAAATCGGAAGGTACCCCCACCCGACTTCCGCGGCGCTGCCAACAGCACCGTAAAAAGTCCATGACGTGCAGTACACGCCAAGCGTCATGCTGTAGATCACGGAACGGTGGAAGCTGGAGACGCGACTTTGCTCAATGTTGTCGCCCCAATACGCGATGGCAAACAACACCATCACGTAGCCGAGTGACAGAACCAGCAAGACCCACCAGTTAATCAAGCACTTACCCCCCCATCTTTATTCTTGTTGCAGCAGTCTACTACTATCGTCGAATGCCCGCGACTTGGGGCGTTTGTTAGATTCATCGGCGCACCATCCATAAGAGCATCCGCAAAACTAAGGGGGACGTATGTCTCAGAACAACAGCTACTGGAACGCCAACCTAAAGATCGTGGCTCTTTGCCTCGCTATATGGTTTGTCGTTTCCTACCTGTTCGGAATCATTCTCGTGGAGCCACTCAATAGCATCCAGATTGGTGGCTACAAGCTCGGGTTCTGGTTCGCACAGCAGGGATCTATCTACGTGTTTATCGCGTTGATCTTCTATTACGCAAAACGCATGGGCAAGCTCGACAAAGAGCACGATGTCCATGAAGACGACGACTAGGGGATCGCTATGACACTTCAAACAACCACTTACCTGATTGTCGGCTTCACGTTTGCAATCTACATCGGTATTGCCATCTGGGCGCGAGCCTCGACAACAAAAGACTTCTACGTTGCCGGCGGAAGCGTACACCCGGTCGCGAACGGGATGGCCACCGCTGCCGACTGGATGTCCGCGGCATCGTTCATTTCGATGGCCGGCTTGATCGCCTTCATGGGCTACGGCGGTTCCGTGTTCCTGATGGGCTGGACCGGCGGCTACGTGCTCCTGGCAATGCTGCTCGCACCGTACCTGCGTAAATTCGGCAAGTTCACGGTGCCCGAGTTCATCGGCGAACGGTACTACTCCAAGGGTGCTCGTATCGTAGCCGTCATCTGTCTCATCGTTGCGTCGGTCACGTACGTAATTGGCCAGATGAAAGGCATCGGCGTCGCGTTCTCACGCTTCCTCGAAGTGCCTTACGAGATCGGCTTGATGATCGGCATGGGTATCGTTTTCATCTACGCAGTTATGGGCGGCATGAAAGGCATTACCTACACGCAGATTGCGCAATACTGCGTACTGATTCTCGCCTACACGATCCCGGCGATCTTCATCTCGCTGAACCTGACAGGCAACCCGATCCCGCAGCTCGGTCTCGGCTCAACCATGTCTGGTACCGAAGTCTATCTGCTGGATCGACTCGACCAGGTACTACGAGACCTTGGCTTCCTCGAATACACGACCAACGTCAGGCTAAGTCTGACGAACATGTTCATGTATACGTTGTCGCTGATGATCGGTACTGCTGGCCTGCCGCACGTCATCATTCGTTTCTTCACGGTACCCAAGGTTAAGGACGCTCGTAGTTCTGCTGGCTGGGCGCTCGTGTTCATCGCGATCCTCTACACGACGGCACCGTCCGTTGCTGCAATGGCACGCCTGAACCTGATCGAAACGATCCAGCCCACGGGCGGTGAGCACATGGTCTACGACGAACGCCCCGACTGGGTTCGCAACTGGGAGGCCACTGGCCTGCTGGCCTTCGAAGACAAGAACGGCGACGGCAGAATCAGCTATTCCGCCGATCCTGAAACCAACGAAGCAGTCAAGATCGACCGCGACATCATGGTACTGGCTAACCCCGAAATCGCTGGACTGCCGAACTGGGTAATCGCGCTGGTTGCTGCCGGTGGCCTGGCTGCCGCACTATCGACCGCAGCGGGATTATTGCTCGCGATATCCTCCGCCATATCACACGACTTACTTAAGGGCGTATTCAAGCCCGATGTCACGGAACAGCAAGAACTCCTGGCAAGTCGTATTGCAATGGCCGGTGCGATCTTGCTAGCGGGCTACCTGGGCTTCAATCCGCCAGACTTCGCGGCGGGAACGGTTGCTCTTGCCTTCGGACTGGCTGCATCGTCGATATTCCCGGCACTGATGCTGGGTATCTTCTACAAACGCATGAATAAGGAAGGTGCTATCGCCGGTATGCTCGCGGGACTGGGTGTCACGCTGCTGTACGTATTCCAGCATAAGGGCATCATGTTCATAGCCAGCACGTCGTACATGGGCGACATGCCACAGAACTGGTTCATGGGCATCGAGCCCAATGCCTTCGGTGCAGTAGGCGCAATGTTCAACTTCGCAGTTGCATTGATCGTATCGAAACTCACTGCAGCGCCACCGGAGCATATCCAACACCTCGTCGAGGACATTCGTGTTCCCTCAGGTGCGGGCGCCGCAACGGGACACTAGGAGCGGTCAGCACTACTTTTAGGGGGGCTATACGCCCCCCTCTTTTTTTGGTCGCGAATAGCCTGGTATCGCAAAGAACAGGGATGTACAAGAGCGACGTTGTTGTAGACTACAAATATGTTTAAGAACTGGCACGTCATAATCGCAATGATCGTTGCGCCCATCCTCGCTGTGTTGGCCTGGTTTGCTGTCGACTATTTCGTAGCCGAACGTCCGCATTCGGCGAAAGAAGGCGCGGCCTATACCCTGATAGCCAAGTCCAACTGCCGTTATGACAGTGGGCAGTGCGATCTCGAAAACTCGGACTTCAAGGTCAGTATTCGCCCCATGTCGATAACCTCCGGCAGTGTGCAGCTTGAATTGACCTCGGCCTTCCCGCTGCAAAGCGCCACGCTCGGGTTAGTCGACAGCGGGATTCCGGCGCACCCGGCTGAAATGAAGCCCACGACGGACGAGTCTCTGCACTGGACGACCCGTATCGGTCGGCCAGAAGCCGAAACCTCGAAGATACGTGTTGCCGTTACAGCCGACGGCTCAACCTGGTATGCAGAAATACCGGTCACTTTCCTCCGCCTGGGCAACTGATTATCGGCGCATTCGTCTTTGGTCCAATAGCTGGAATGCCCTCAGTTTTCTAGACTGGTCCGGTTTCTATTGATTGTGGATCCACCATGACGAAATACGCAGATATCCATCGAGCTTCGCTGGAAAACCCTGACAGGTTCTGGGGTGAGGCCGCAGAAGGCATCGATTGGGCCACGCCCTGGCACAAGGTTCTGGACAATCCTGCTGCGGATACCTACCGCTGGTTCGCCGGAGGGCGCCTGAATACCTGCTACAACGCATTGGACCGGCACGTCGAGCGCGGCCGCGGCGACCAGACAGCGATAATTTATGACAGCGCGGTCACCGACACACAACGCAAGATCAGCTACACGGAACTGCTGGCCGATGTATCACGGTTCGCCGGCGCACTGGCCGCGAACGGGGTGAACACGGGCGACCGGGTCATCATTTACATGCCCATGATCCCCGAAGCCATCATTGCCGTGCTTGCCTGCGCCCGCCTTGGCGCCGTTCATTCAGTTGTGTTCGGCGGCTTTGCCGCCGCGGAACTGGCAACCCGTATTGATGACGCGAAACCACAGCTCATCGTTTCCGCGTCCTGTGGTATCGAACCGACCAGGCTGATCGAGTACAAACCGCTGCTTGACGAGGCAATCGATATTGCAAAGCACAAGCCGGCGCGTTGCATCCTGTTCCAACGGCCCCAGACCACTGCCACGCTCATCCCGGGGCGCGATGTAGACTGGGTTGAGGCAATGCAATCAGCCACTGACCACGACTGCGTTATCGTGGGCGCTAACGATCCACTTTACCTGTTGTACACATCGGGCACGACGGGCCAGCCCAAGGGCATCGTCCGGGACAATGGCGGCCATGCTGTCGCGCTGCACTGGTCGATGAAGAACATCTACGGTGTCGATCCCGGCGAGGTCTATTGGGCAGCATCCGATATCGGCTGGGTGGTGGGGCATTCGTACATCATTTATGGGCCGCTGCTGCACGGCAACACGACCGTGCTTTTCGAGGGCAAGCCCGTGGGCACACCGGATGCCGGTGCGTTCTGGCGCGTCGCCGCCGAACACAAGGTCGCAGCGATGTTTACTGCACCGACGGCGTTCCGTGCAATCAAACAACAGGATCCCGAAGGCGCACTAATTTCTGATTATGATTTGTCCAGCTTACGGACACTGTTTCTTGCCGGGGAACGCTGCGATCCGGATACGCTGCACTGGGCCGAGGACAAATTGGGCATTCCCGTCATCGACCATTGGTGGCAAACGGAAACAGGGTGGTCGATTGCCGCGAACTGCATGGGTATCGAGCACCTGCCGGTCAAAGCCGGTTCGGTGGGCCCGGCGGCGCCCGGTTGGGATGTCCATGCACTGGACAGCGAGGGCAACGACGTAGCTGCGGGTGATGTCGGCGCGATCGCATGCAAGCTCCCGCTGCCGCCCGGCACCCTGACCGGGCTATGGCAGGCAGAGGAACGGTTTCGCAGTTCCTACCTCAAGACGTTTCCCGGTTACTACGAAACCGGCGATGCGGGCTTCGTCGATGCGGATGGCTATATTCATGTCATGTCACGCACCGACGACGTCATCAATGTGGCGGGACATCGACTTTCAACGGGTGCGATCGAGGAGGTTCTTGCCGGGCATCCCGATGTGGCCGAATGTGCGGTCATCGGCGCTGCGGATGACCTGAAGGGGCAACTGCCACTCGGGTTCCTGGTCCTGAAGGCCGGCGTCGACCGACCCCATGCAACAATAGTCGCGGAAACCGTGGCGATGGTACGCGAGCAGGTGGGCCCCGTCGCCGTCTTCAAGAAAGCGGTTGTCGTAACACGCCTGCCAAAGACCCGCTCGGGCAAGGTCTTGCGTGGCACAATGCGCAACATTGCTGACAGCCAGGAGTACAAGGTTCCCGCGACGATCGAGGATCCGGTTGTACTCGACGAAATTGAAACCGCCTTACAGAAGATCGGCTATTCCGACTGAGGGGAATTCGACACCGCTGGTTACACGAGGCAATTTGTCATCGCTTTCGTACCGAGCGGTCTGCCCGTTGCGGACTGATTGGCCAGGCGACTAATGGAGTACAATGCGCCGCATCGGAAATTACGGGTACTCTGACAATGACAAAATTATGGAATGCTTTCGCAACGGTTGATCCATTTGCGGGTATGACCGGGCAGGACCCCGCAATCCTGCAGGACCTGGTCGGCGGATTCTGGGTCGATGGCGAAACGCATCGCGACGTCGT
>JBFFOS010000071.1:0-13979 GCA_041574375.1 Woeseiaceae bacterium | reverse complement strand
CCCAGCAATGTTATTTCCTGGCACAACCTCGCCGCCGAGGATGACTATACGTCCCACGACACGACCCTCGCTGACGACTTCAAGAAAATGATGGTGCAGCGGCGGGTCAGCGCTGTGCACGACTATCGGGTCTTCAATCTTGCAGTACGCTACGGCAGGTCAAATCCACACAGTTCGATCGGCTACTACATTCACCCGCGTGTATCCAAAATTATTGCCACCTGGCTAATCTGATACAGCCGTCCCGCGTTTTACCGAAGGCATTTGTCGACCAGGAAGCGCTCAACGCGTTTGGGTGAATCAATGGTTGCATAGAAGTCGTCTATGTATCGGCGCGCTTTCTTGGTGGTCGCGCCGCTCAAGTCGGGAACCGATTCCAGAAGGTCGTCAATAGCTTGCCGTTTATCCCTGAACAGTTGCAATGATGCGTCGAGGTGTTCGTTGTTTGCGCAGCGTCCTCGGTACATTCGTTGCTTGACATTACGCAAGTGAAACCGCGGGTTTGGCGCAGCATACGGAGCGTCAACGATACCGGTGATATCGAAGTCATACGGAATCGATAGCATCTTGCCTTCCTCGCTGGCCATCAGCACGTAGTTATGGCAACAGGGTTCGCCCGGGACACCCTTTATTGGTGAGAAGTCGGTATTGCCAATAAGATACTGAAACACCGAGCCGATGTTCGTCTCCTGGCCGTCCAGTGCGGTGACGGTGGTGGTCTCGGCGCTGGAGACTTCTCTGCCAATGCGCTTTGCAAGTTGTTTGCGATGTTCAATCAGGAATGCGTAGTTGGTATCTACAACTTTGCCGCTCGAATTGTCGACATACGTCACATGCAGCAGACGAACCCTGAAACTGTTTTCGGTCAGAGTATTCAGGATTCGGTACGCCAGGTACTCTTTGAGGACAAGCTGAGTGTAAGTTTTCGAGCGGCTGCGGCAGTGCGTTACCATTTTTAGTTTGTCTGACTTGGCGAACAGTGTTCCCTTGGTCTTGCTAAAATTCAGGCGCAGTGGAGCGAACGGGCACACATCCGTCTGGCGCCGAAATCGGCCGCGGGTACGAACGCCGATGTCGAGCGTTGTCTCCCCGGCTTCCGGGTCTTCGTAGGTCAGCGTGCCTTGTGCATATTCTGTATCAGGTCGATCACGCATGATCTGTTTGATCGGTGCGTTTATCGTGACCTTGAGGGCCTCGTTACTCCTGAATAACGGAGCAGTGTCTTTGCTGGCCTCTTTTTCGGCGCCCGATACTGATGCACATGCCAGTGTGGCAAGCAGAATAATGGAACGTAGCGGTGTCATTTTTGTTGATTGCTCCTCCGCCCCGGTGGTCAAAGTCTAGCATAGACACTACACTGAGCATCTTTTTGCACACAGGAACGAAACCTTGCCCCCTATGCTCAAGAACCTGATTCTCAGTCTGTTTCTGGTTGTTCTGATTGTCGCGCCGGCGCGCGCGGGTGATTGGCGTGTCGATAATGTCGATCGTGTGGTCGCGATATCGGACGTGCATGGTGCTTACGACGCAATGGTCGAAACGCTGCGCAATGTCGATATTCTGGACGACAAGCTTTCCTGGGCGGGCGGCACGTCACATCTCGTGATCGTTGGTGACCTGCTCGATCGCGGACCGCGTTCTCGCGCTGCGATGGATCTTCTGATGCGGCTCGAGGTCGAGGCTCAGTCAGCGGGCGGGCATGTTCACGTGCTTATCGGTAATCACGAATCCATGAACATGATCGGTGACCTTCGTTACGTCAGCAAAGAAGAATACGCGGCATTCGCGGGCGAAGAAACTCCGGAAATGCGCGAGCGCTGGTTGGCCGCATGGGCCGAGCGCAATAACAGTGATGCCGAGACCTCTCGTTCCCGGTTCGATAGTACGTTTCCTGCGGGCTACTTTGCGTTGCGCAGCGCGTTGAGCGCCGAAGGCAAGTACGGCAAGTGGCTACTCAGCAAAAACGTGGTGGCCGTCATCAACGGTACGGCTTTTGTACACGGCGGCCTGCCTCGAGAACTTGCCGACATCGGTCTTGCCGGGATCAATGAAGGTCTCAAGCAAGAGATGGCCGACTACGTGCGCGCGGTCGATACGCTTATCGAAGCGGAGGTTCTGCTACCGACCGACAACTACTACGACCACGAGTCGATCGTAAACAACTACGCGCCGTCGCTGAGTGCTACGCGCGAAGTTATCGACGCCGTGGCAACAGTAAAAAAGCTCGGTGACGCCAGCCTGTTCACGCCCGATGGTCCGCTCTGGTACAGAGGTAATGTGTCCTGCAGCGCGATCATAGAAGAACATCGGCTGGATGCTGCATTGCAGGCGATCGGCGCCAATCGCGTCGTGGTTGGTCATACGCCGACTCCCAACAGGAAAGTACTGGAGCGTTTCAATGGCCGCATCGTTGAAGTCGATACCGGCATGCTCAACTTTTACTACAAGGGCAGCGGCAACGCGCTGGTCATGGAAGGCGCTGACCTGAAGGTTTACAACCAGTCCGGTTCCGAAGCTTACGCGCCGATAGAACACCCGCGCATGGTCGGTAGGCGGCAAGGAAACCTGTCAGCCGACGAGTTGCAGACGTTGCTGGAAACAGGAGAAATCGTTTCGGAAAGCGAAGACGGAGAAACGGGCCGCACGCTGGTAAGCGTTTCGGACGGTGCGCACACGGTCTCGGCGATATTCAACAAGCGCCGCGGCCGCGGCTTCTACCCTGATGTTGCCGCCTATCGGCTTGACAGGCTATTGAGCCTGGATATGGTGCCGGTCACGGTGATGCGCACGGTTGGCAAGAGCGAAGGGTCTCTGCAATTCTTGCCCGAGCGAATTAGTGACGAAGGGCAGCGCTCCGCTTCGGGCCAGGGCGGTGGTGCCCCGTGTGCCTTGCCGCTGCAATGGGATGCGATGTATGTCTTCGATATTTTGATCTACAACGAAGGCCGCAGTCTGCAACGAATGGTTTACGACCCGTCAGCCTGGAACCTGATCCTTATCGAGCACGAGCGTGCCTTCAAGAGTTCGAAAGGCCGACCACCGCACCTGTCATCCGTATCGATAAACGTAAGCGAAGGATGGCGCAAGGCGCTGAGGGCACTTGACGATGCCGTGTTAGCCGAAAACTTCGCTGATGTTCTCGACAAGAAGCGCCTCAAGTCACTGGGCATCCGGCGCGACCAGCTAATCGCCGAGTAGCGCCGCTAATTTACGACGGCGATACACTCGATTTCGACACGAGCGTCGAGCGCAAGTCCGCTGGCACCCAGTGCGCTGCGCGCTGGAGGATTCGGAAAGTACGTCTTATAAACTTCGTTCATAGCGCCCCATTCGGACATGTCGGCCAGGAATACCGTGCACTTGACGACCCGGTCGAGTGACGAGCCGAACTGCTCGAGCACGCGCTTGATGTTCTCCAGGGTCTGGCGGGTCTCGCCCTGGATGCCTCCTTCAGCGAGTTCGAGAGACCCCGGGATGTTGCCGAGATTCCCTGACAGGTACAGCGTGTTGTCGACACGCACAGCAGAGGAGAAAGGCAAGTCCAGGTCTTCAAGGCCCGGCATCAGCAGGTATTCAACATCAGGATCGTGATCGACATTAACTTCGCATCCAAACAAAACAAGCAGCGGAATTAACAAGGCAAAACGTTTCATCGCAGAGTCTCCAGTCTAGATTTTATTGGCTTTGGCAGCGGCAGCAATGTGCTCGGCTGCGCGGAAAGCGAGCGCCATGATAGTCATGGTCGGCTGGCCGCGCCCGGAAGTTACGAAACTGCTTCCGTCGCAGATGAAGAGGTTCGGCACGTCATGGCTGCGGTGGTAGCGATCGATGACCGAGGTTGCGGGGTTGTCGCCCATCCGCGCCGTACCCAGCAGGTGAACCCCGTTATCAGACGGCTTTATTTCGTGCGCCCAGTACTTCGTGGCGCCTGCTGCATCCATGAGTTCCTGGGAACGCTCGGACAGGAACCGCGCAATCGCGAGATCGTCATCGTGGTCGCGGTATGTGGCGCGAATCGCCGGCCTGCCCCACTGGTCTGTGTTGTTCGGGTCCAGCGTGATGTTATTTCGGTCCATTGCGAGTGATGTCGTGGCGCTGGCCAGGGTCATCTGTCGTGTAAAATTATGCGCGATTTCGGCCTTCCATTCGGCACCCCACCCGGGTACATCGTGCGGCATACCCAATATCGCGTGGAGTATAGGCGTTGCCGACCACAGTGGACGCGCGTCAATGCCGCCACCACCATAAAAGCCGCGTGCCTCGTCTGTTTCGTAAAAATCATGAATGACCTTCGATACCTGAACGCTCTTGTAGTCGTTCAAAGGGTGTTCAAAGACGCCATCCACCGCCGAGTGGGCGTTGAACATGAGGTTGCGGCCTACGAAGCCCGATGAATTGGCGAGGCCGTCCGGGTGTCGTTCGCTGGCGGACAGGAGCAGCAGGCGCGAGGTTTCTGCACCGTTCGCCGACACGATGACGGCCTTGGCCATCTGCGCCTGTTCTTTGCCATCCTTGTCGTAGTAAAGCACTTCGCTGGCGCGGCCAGCGGCATCAGTCTCGATCCGGAATACGGCCGAACGATCGCGAATTTCGCAGTGGCCACTGGCTTCGGCAAGCGGGATCATTGCCGCGAGCGTTGAGGACTTGGCACCGACTTCGCAGCCGAAGAACATGCAGTGGCCGCATTTGATGCAAGCAGCGCGGCCGTTGAGTGGCTGCGACAGAATGGCGTGTGGTTGAGCCTGTGCATGCAAGCCGAGTTTTTTTGCGCCCTTTTCCAACAATACACCCGATGACTTGACAGGCAACGGCGGCATGGGAAATGGCTTTGAGCGGAAGGAGTCGAAAGGTCCTGGTGCTCCGGATACACCTATCTCCCATTCAACACGCGTGTAGTAGGGTTCGATTTCGTCGTAGGTGAGAGGCCAGTCAGCAAAGTTGGTGCCGCTGATTGAACCGAGCATGCTGCGTTCCTTGAAGTCGCTTTCGCGGAAACGCCAGAAGTTGGCGGAGAAGTGTACGCTGCTGCCACCGACAGTCTGCGCGTAACCAATTGGTGGCACCGGTGGACTCGTCGCAACTTCATCTTCGTCGTGACGGAAAGTCTGGCCGCTGACTTCGGGTCCGCCGCCGAGCAACTCCGAATTGAAAACTACTGAGTATTCGTCGTGCGTAAAGTCTTCCGCCCGGCGATAGGGCCCCTGCTCGAACACGACGACGTTGAAGCCAGCGGTAGATAGTTCCTTTGCGATTATGCCACCGGCTGCGCCGGAGCCGATGATTGCAAAATCGACTGGCTTGCGCTGCTCAAAAGTCACGCTATTCGCCATTCTGCTGCTCCTTTGAATACTCGGCATCGTAATAACCGAAAGGAGCCTCCCAGGCGCCGTGATGACCGTCAAAACCAAGCAGTTCCCAGCTTAGATGACCCTTATTTCCGCCATACTTCGCCATGGCGAGAAACCCGAATATTGTCGTGATACGAAGCAACTCGAAGCGAGGGTCATTCTCATTGGCCTTGAGCACATTATCCTGCTCGGCCTCGCTCGACGCGGCAAAACTCATGCCGAGTTCACCATTGATGGCCTGCAGAAATTCGCGCACGGGGCCCAGGAACCCGCTAAGCTCGTCTCCCCACGCGCGGTCATAAAAATAAATGACACCGGCCTCTGTTGCGCCGGGTGTGTCGGTTGTCGGGATGAGTCGCGCTGCGATCGCGGTAAAGTCCGCGGCCTCATCAGCGTTGAGCGTTACAAATGCCGCGGCTTCTTCCCGTGCCGTGCAGGCAGTTTGTGTAATTGCGGCGAGCGTCGGGGCACCGATCCTGAGCAGCGATGCAGCGGTTAGCGTGCCCGTTGACGTCAGAAACCGGCGCCGCGAAATTTCGCTATCGTTGTCCATGGTGAGCGCCTTTTTTGTTCTGTAACGCAAACTACCACAGGCGGAAAGCGCGCGCAGTCGCATCGACGGCGTATAATCGCAGGTTAAGAGTTTCGGCATGCAAGGGGTAAGAATGGGACGACTCACAACTCATATCCTTGATACATCGCACGGTGGGCCGGCGTCGAATGTGGATGTACGTCTGTTTTCGCGGGGTGAATCGCGTGAACAAATTGCACATGCCACGACCGACGATGACGGGCGCACGGCAAGCCCCTTGCTCAGTGGCAGTCTCATGGTGTCAGGCACGTATGAACTCGAGTTCGACATCGGTGATTATTTCAGGGCACGAGGTGTCGAGCTGGCCGATCCGGCGTTCCTGGATACGGTCGTTATTCGCTTCTCGGTGAATGGCGACGAGGACTACCACGTGCCACTTCTCGTCTCGCCCTGGTCCTACTCGACCTACCGGGGCAGCTAGTTCCAATGTCTGCTGCGACCATCCGATTCATTCTCAATGGTGAGGTCATAGAGACCGAGGTTGTCGACCCGACGCGCACGGTGCTGCAGTTCTTGCGCGAAGACATGCGCATGACCGGTACGAAAGAGGGCTGCGCCGAAGGCGATTGCGGCGCGTGTACTGTTGTCGTTGTCGAGATCGATCGCAGCAACGAGGGCATAGAACTCATGACAGTCAATTCTTGCATACAGTTTCTGCCGACGCTCGATGGCAAGGAATTGATCACGGTCGAAGGGCTGCGCGGCAATGAAGGCGGGCTGCATCCCGTGCAACAGGCGTTGGTCGAGCATCATGCTTCGCAATGCGGTTTTTGCACGCCCGGCTTCGTCATGTCCCTGTACGCGCTGTACCGCACAAACGACAACCCTTCGCGACAGGAAATCGACGATGCCCTGGCAGGCAATCTCTGTCGCTGCACAGGTTACCGGCCGATTATCACGGCCGCGCAATCGATGCATGAGCAAAGCGACGACTGGAATTCGAAAGACCATGAATTGCAGCTGCGTGCAATCGGCCGTGACGAGTCCCTGGAAATCAACCATGGCGGCCGCCGTTTCTTCGCGCCACGTGATATTTCGACGCTGGCGGAGCTGTTCGAATCGCGTCCAAATGCTACGTTGCTCGCCGGCGGCACCGACATCGGCTTGTGGGTAACGAAGCAGCATAGTGAGCTGAACACGATTATCTACACGGGCCGTGTGCGCGAGCTGCTCGAGCGGCGCATCTCCGCAACGCACCTGGAAATAGGTGGGGCGGTCAGCCTCGCGGACGCCATTCCACTGATCACCGAACACTATCCGGGCCTGACCGAGATGTTTCGTCGTTTCGCATCGCCACCTATCCGCAATGTCGGCACGCTCGGCGGCAACATCGCCAACGGCTCGCCTATTGGCGACTCGATGCCCGCGCTGATGGTCTTGGGTGCCTCACTCGTTCTGCGCAAGGGTGTCGATCAGCGCGAACTGACGCTTGATGAGTTTTATCACGCTTACCAGGTTAACGATCTTCAGCCCGGCGAGTTTGTTGCGGCCATTCGAATTCCATTGCCGGATGATGGTGTAATCGTCAGCAGCCAGAAATGGTCGAAGCGATTCGACCAGGATATCTCGGCCGTTTGTACTGCGTACCGGCTGCAGCTCGATGGCGACACCGTAGCCAGCTTCCGCATGGCCTGCGGTGGCCTCGCCGAAATAGTCAAACGTGCCTCTGCCTGCGAAGCGGTGGTTAGTGGCGCGGCGTGGAACGCAGATACGATCGACAGCGCCTGCGATGCGCTGGCCAGGGACTTCAGCCCAATCACGGACATGCGTGCGTCGGCGGATATGCGCCTTCTCGCCGTGCAGAATTTGCTGCGTCGCTTCTGGCTGGAAACAAGCGGCGAAGCCCCGCAGACGGTGTATACCTATGGGCGCTAGGACGGTCGGCAAAGCGCTGCCGCATGACAGCGCACATCTGCACGTTTCGGGCACGGCGGCGTATACGGATGATCTGCCCGAACCGCGTGACTTGTTGCATCTTGCAGTCGGCATGAGCGAAAAGCCTCATGCGCGCGTCGGTACGATCGATCTTGCCGCGGTCCGCGCCGCACCCGGCGTGGTCGATACCATGGTCGCGAGCGACATACCGGGAGAGAACAACTACGGCTCCATCGTCAAGGACGATCCTTTGCTGGCGGACGGGCTCGTGCAGTATGCAGGGCAGCCCGTCTTCGTCGTTGCGGCGACGACCGTTGATGCGGCCCGCAAAGCGGCGCGCGAGGCTAATGTTGACTACGACGAACTGGAAGCGATTCTTGACCCGCTGACTGCTGTTGAAAAAGAGTCTTTTGTGCTACCGAGCGAAACACTGGTTCGCGGCGAGCCTGACGTGGCTCTCAAAAACGCGCCCCATCGCTTGCAGCGGCGCGTGTCACTGGGTGGACAGGATCAGTTCTATCTCGAAAGCCACATCGCGATGGCCCTGCCACAGGAAGATGGCGGGATGCTCGTTTACAGTTCGACCCAGCATCCTGACGAGGTGCAACGAATCATTGCGCATGCAACGCAAAGGGCCTCGAAGGACATCACGGTTATTTGTCGGCGGATGGGTGGCGCGTTCGGCGGCAAGGAGAGCCAGGCCGCGTTAATCGCTTGCCTTGCGGCGCTCGCTGCCGACAAGACCGGCAGGCCGTGCAAACTGCGGCTCGATCGCGACGACGATATGATCATGACGGGCAAGCGGCATGATTTCGTCATCGACTACGATGTGGGCTTCGACGATGCGGGACGGATACTCGGCGTCGATTTCGAGTTTGCATCACGCTGCGGGATGTCGGCCGATCTCTCCGGACCGGTTAACGACCGGGCGATGTTTCATTGCGACAACGCATACTTCCTCGAGAACGTGCGCATTGTATCCCACCGCTGCAAAACAAATACCGTGTCGAGTACGGCGTTTCGCGGCTTTGGCGGCCCGCAGGGCATGTTCGCGATCGAGTACGTCATCGATGATATCGCACGCAAGCTGGGGAAAGATCCGCTGCACGTTCGCCGCGTCAATTTCTATGGCCAGGGCGAACGCAACGTTACGCATTATCAGCAGGTCGTCGAAGACAACATCATCGATGACCTGTTTGAGCAACTGCTTGCAAGCAGTGACTACGAGAAGCGCCGCACGGAGATTCGCCGATACAACGAGGCCAGCAAGATCCTGCGGCGTGGCCTTGCAATCACGCCGGTCAAATTCGGCATCTCGTTCACGTCGACACTGCTGAATCAGGCTGGTGCGCTCGTGCACGTGTACCGTGACGGAACCGTGCAACTCAATCACGGCGGCACGGAAATGGGCCAGGGCCTGTACGTCAAGGTAGCGCAGGTTGTCGCTGACGAATTCGGTATCGGCATCGATAAGATTCGTACGACGGCAGCGGATACGAGCAAGGTGCCGAACGCGAGCGCTACCGCAGCATCCAGCGGCTCGGATATGAACGGTAAAGCCGCGCAGAAAGCAGCCGCAAAGATTTTGAAGCGCCTGACCGTATTCGGGGCAGGGCATTTCGGCGTATCAGAGGCACACATCGAATTCCGCGATAACCGGGTCTATGTTGGCGACCGCGACTTCGATTTTGCAGGGTTTGTGCAGCTCGCCTGGGCGAATCGCATTTCCCTGTCGGCAACCGGTTATTACCGAACGCCGAAGATCAATTATGACCGCGCTTCATTCAGTGGCAGGCCGTTCTACTACTTTGCCTATGGCGCTGCGGTTACGGAGGTGGTCGTCGATACGCTCACGGGCGAGAGCAGGATCCTGCGCACCGATATCCTCCACGACTGCGGCGATTCGCTGAACCCGGCCATCGACCTTGGCCAGGTCGAAGGTGGCTACGTGCAGGGCGCCGGATGGCTGATGACCGAGGAAGTCTCCTGGAATGAGCAAGGCGAGCTGCAGACGCACGCCCCGTCGACGTACAAGATCCCGACCTGTTCCGACCTCGCACCGGATTTCAGGGTCAAGCTCGTGCAGGGCCTGGCCAATCGCGAGAAAACAATCTACCGCTCGAAAGCCGTTGGCGAACCCCCGCTGATGCTGAGCTTGTCGGCGTTTCATGCGATTCGTGATGCGCTCGCGGACAGCGATGCACCGATGCCTGATCTGCAGGCGCCGGCAACGCCCGAGGCTGTTCTGTCAGCGCTGCGGGGTGCCATGGATGAATGAATGGATCGACGAACTCAATGACCTGGTCGCGGCGGGCGAGCCGGCCGTGCTGGTCACAGTCGCAGGCATTCGTGGTTCGGCGCCACGTGAAATCGGAGCCAAAATGATCGTTACGGCGACGGAGACGATCGGCACGATCGGAGGCGGGCAGCTGGAGTACCAGAGCACGCGCATAGCCGCTGGCATGCTCGACGATGACCAGCTCGCGTTGCGAAGTTTCCCGTTAGGGTCGTCAATGGGTCAGTGCTGCGGCGGTGTTGTCGAGATTCTGTTCGAGCCACTCGCCGGTGAGACGCCCGCCTGGCTTAGAGATCTCCGGGCGCTGCACGGGCAAAAGGAACCCGCGGTACTCGTGACACGCATATCGCGCTCGGCGCCGAGCAAGTTCGTTGCCACAGGGGACCAGGTATTCGGCCTCGAAGAAGAGGATGCCGACCCGGCCATGGTTGCTGCGGCTCGTGCGATGCTCGATGACAGGTCGGAGGCCCGGCGCAACGTGCAGGAATTCTACGAACCGGTGATCGTTCCGGACCTGAATATCGCCGTGTTTGGCGCCGGGCATGTCGGCTCGTCAGTCGTCGCCGCCTTGTCGGTACTGGACTGCAACATCCGCTGGATCGACAACCGCCGCAATATGTTTCGCAACGTACCCGGCAACGTGCGCACCATCGAGGCGAATGAGCCCCCCCTTGAAGTCGCGGCGATGCCACCCGACAGTTACTACCTCGTGATGACCCACAGCCATGCGCTCGATTTCGAAATCTGCGATCGAATACTGAGGCGCAGGGATGCGAAATACTGCGGGCTGATCGGCTCGCTCTCCAAGCGTCGCCGGTTTGAGAAACGCTACCGCCAGCAAGGTATGCCACAAGCGACTATCGATTCGCTTGTGTGTCCGATCGGTGTAGACGGTATCAGCGGCAAAAAGCCGGCCGAGATTGCGGTCGCCGCTGCGGCCGAGATACTGAAGATCAGGGAGCGTGCCGCAGATACGGCCGTTGCAGCGTATCCTGACAACGTTCATCCCCTGGGTCGCTAGCATGGAAGCCTACATCGTCGACTGGCTCAATCTTCTCGTGCGATGGCTGCATGTCATTGCCGGGGTCGCGTGGATTGGCGCGTCGTTCTATTTCATCTGGCTGGATGACCATCTTGCGGCGCCGAAGGATCCTGCGGACGATGCCAAGGGCGTCGGCGGTGAGGTCTGGTCCGTGCATGGTGGCGGTTTCTATCATGCGCAGAAGTACAAGGTCGCGCCGCAACAGCTGCCGGAGCGCCTTCATTGGTTTAAATGGGAGGCGTACACGACCTGGCTGTCCGGTATTTTCCTGACTGCGCTGGTGTACTGGTACGGCGCGGAGGTCTACCTGATCGACCGGTCGGTCGCAGAATTGTCAGTTCCTGCGGCCGTTGGCATCGCCATTGCGTTTATCGCCGGCGGCTGGCTGGTCTATGACCTGTTATGCAAATCACCGCTGGCGCGGGACGAACGTGCATTCGCGGCGATACTGCTGTTCCTGAGCAGCGCGCTCGCCTGGGGGCTTTGCCAGCTATTTGGCGGCCGGGGCGCCTATATTCATTTTGGCGCAGTACTCGGCACCATCATGGTTGCCAACGTGTTTTTTGTGATTATCCCGGGGCAGAAAAAGATGGTTGCCGCAGCCGAGCGTGGGGAAGCGCCGGATCCGGCGCCGGGAGTCCGTGCCAAGCAGCGCAGTGTGCACAACACGTATTTCACGTTGCCCGTGCTCTTCGTTATGACCAGCAACCACTTCGCGATGGTTTATGGCCATGCTTACAACTGGCTTATCCTGATCGGCGTATCGCTGGCGGGCGCGTTGATTCGCGTTTATTTCGTGAATCTGCATAAAGGCAGCGCGTCGGCGTGGCCGATCGCGGTCGCGGCCTTCATTCTTTCTGCGATTGCGTTTGCCATTGCGCCGCAGCCGAAGGAACCCAACGACACGGATGTGTCGTTCGACCAGGTTCGCAACATTATCGATGCACGCTGCACGAGCTGTCATTCGTCCGCGCCGTCACATTCCTCGTTCCCAGTGGCGCCGCTCGGGATCGCGTTCGACAATGATGAGCAGATCGTCAATGACGCAGATCGAATCTACCAGCAGACAGTGCTTACGCGGGTCATGCCCATCGGCAACCTTACGGCGATGACAGACGAGGAACGCCAGGTTATCGACGCCTGGTACCAGGAGCTGAAGAAATCAAGATGACAGACTATCCGAGAAATATGTGCGGCTATGGGCCGAACATTCCCGAGGCCAACTGGCCCGGCGGTGCTCGCACGGCCGTGCAGTTTGTCATTAACTTCGAGGAGGGTGGCGAGAATTGCGTGCTGCACGGCGATAGCGCCTCCGAGGCTTTTCTGTCGGAAATCGTGGGTGCGCAGCCAATCGAGGGCCAGCGCCACATGAACATGGAGTCGATTTATGAATACGGCTCGCGTGCCGGTTTCTGGCGACTGCACCGCATGTTCACAGAACGCAATTTACCGGTCACGGTGTTTGGCGTGGGTATGGCGCTCGAGCGCAATCCGCAGGCAGTCGCGGCCATGCAGGACGCGGGTTGGGAGATCGCGAGCCATGGTTATCGCTGGATTGACTACCAGCACGTGGATGAAAATACGGAACGTGCGCACCTGAGGAAGGCAATCGAGATTCACGAACGCGTAACCGGAAAGCGTCCGTCGGGCTGGTACCTGGGACGCTGCAGCCCGAACAGCCACAGACTGGCAGTCGAGGAGGGCGGCTTCGTCTATAACGCCGACAGCTACGCAGACGACCTGCCGTACTGGGACTATGCGTTTGGCGAGCCGCAGCTGATGGTGCCTTACACACTGGATGCCAACGACATGCGTTTTGCGACCGCCCAGGGCTTCAATTCGGGCAAGCAGTTTTACAAATATCTCAAGGATTCATTCAAGGTACTGCACGCGGAGGGTGGACGCATGATGTCGGTCGGCCTGCACTGCCGCCTGGCCGGGCGCCCGGGTCGCGCGGCAGCCGTTGCGAAGTTTCTCGACTACGTCGGGAAACACGATGACGCCTGGGTAGCAACGCGCCTCGATATCGCAAGGCACTGGCGGGACCAGCATCCGGCCGAAGGAAACGACTAGTGGATACACACGACTTCATTGCGCGGTTTGCCGGGATTTATGAGCATTCACCCTGGGTGGCCGAACGCGTGGCACCGATCGCAGAACAGCTCGACGATACCGAGCAGCTGGCGGCCCTGATGATTGACTGCGTCGATAATGCGGATACCGAAAAACAACTGGCGCTGATTCGGGCGCACCCGGACCTGGCCAGCAAAGCGCAGGTGGCTGGCGAACTGACGGCGGACTCGACGGCAGAACAGGCGAGCGCCGGCCTCGATCAGTGTTCGAAGGTCGAGTACGAGCGCTTCGAGGCGCTCAACGAGGCTTACAAGGAAAAATTCGGGTTCCCGTTCGTCATGGCCGTGCGAGGTAGCAGCAGGGCCGAGATACTCGAAGCGTTCAGCGCCCGCCTGCAGAACGACTATGACCTCGAGTTCGAAACAGCGCTCGCCGAGATACACCGGATCGCGCGATTGCGACTCGATGCGATGGAGAGCGAGGAATGACACACAAGGTGCACAAATGGGTGCAGCTCGAGCGGCCGCGCCTTGGTACACGCGTCACGTATGCCACGGATGAGTTCTTCGGTGCCAAGGAACGCCTGATCGATTCCGCTGACCCGGTATTCATCGACGACAAGTATGACGATCACGGTAAATGGATGGATGGCTGGGAGAGCAGGCGTAAACGTGAACCTGGCCACGACTATTGTGTGATCCGCCTGGGCGTGCCGGGTGTCATTCACGGTTTCGACCTCGATACGAGCCACTT
>JBFFOS010000070.1:0-14262 GCA_041574375.1 Woeseiaceae bacterium | reverse complement strand
TAGTTCGATTTCTTGTCGAACTGGACCGGATCCGGGTACGGCTCGCTGGCAACCTTCATGATGCCGACGATGCCGGGTTCCTTGCAGTTGGAGTGGTAGAAGAATATCTCGTCACCAACTCGCATCTCGTCACGCATCATGTTACGCGCCTGGTAATTGCGAATACTGTCCCACATCTCGCGGCCGTCACGTTCCAGGTCATCGATGCTGTATACGTCGGGTTCCGACTTCATTAACCAATATGCCATTTCGTTTTCTATGGATTATCCGGGTATCAAGGGCCGCGCATTCTAACATGTTAACGGGGGGCGATTAGGGCCTGAATGCGTGCTAGCATTGCGCCTCGCGCGCCCCACTTTCAGCCCTGGAGGTAACCTTCACATGGCCAACATGCTGGCTAATATATTCGGTACTTCGCCGGTTCGCCCGCTCGAGAAACACATGGAACTTGTGTATCGATGCGCGAAGAAACTACGCCCCTTCGTCAACGCCGTTATCAAACGTGACCTCAAGAGAATGGCAGAGGTTCGCAGACAGATCGAAGCGCTCGAGCACGAGGCGGACAACGTGAAGAAGGAAATCCGGTTGCACATGCCGAAGAGCCTGTTCATGCCGGTGCCGCGAGAAGACCTGTTGGAACTCCTGCTCGTTCAGGACAAGATTGCCAATCGTACCAAGGATGTGTCGGGCGTCATCATCGGTCGCAAGATGAAAATCCCCAAACAGATCGCGCCACAGTTTCTGGAGTTCGTTGATCGCAACATCGATGCGGCCAAGCAAGCCCGCAAAAGTGTACGGGAACTGGATGAGCTGTTTACGGCCGGCTTCAAGGGTGCTGAAGTCTCTCTGGTTGCCGACATGATCGAGGAGCTTGATCGCATCGAGACACACACGGATGAACAACAGACTGTCCTGCGGAGTGCGGTCTTCGAAATCGAGAAGACGCTTGATCCGATCGATGCAATGTTCCTTTACGAGGTGATCCAGCTAACTGGCGAAATCGCGGATATGGCAGAACGAGTCGGCCGGCGCCTCGAGCTGCTGCTCTCGTAACCGCACCCACAATAACAAAGCGGGAATGCTTGCATATCCCGGGGGACCCATGATGGAAGCACAATATATCTACATCGGACTGGCCGCGGCGTTCGGCCTGTTCATGGCTTGGGGAATTGGCGCAAATGACGTGGCCAACGCGATGGCGACATCGGTTGGTTCGAAAGCGCTGACGATCAAGCAGGCGATCCTGGTTGCGGCAATTTTCGAATTCGCGGGCGCCGTACTGGCTGGCGGTGAAGTTACGTCGACGATTCGTAAAGGCATTGTCGATGCTGAGCTGCTGTCAGGTACTCCCGAGTTATTGATCTACGGCATGCTTGCGGCTCTGCTTGCTGCCGGCACGTGGTTGTTGATTGCTTCCAGGAATGGGTGGCCGGTGTCGACGACGCATTCGATTGTTGGTGCGATCGTCGGTTTTGCCGCTGTCGGCATCGGCGTTGACGCGGTGCAGTGGAGTAAGGTTGGCACAATCGTAATGAGCTGGGTCGTGTCGCCGGTCACTTCTGGTTTCATCGCCTACCTGATTTATCGCAGCGTGCAGAAACTGATCCTCAGCCAGGAAGATCCGCTCGCCAAGGCCAAACGCTATGTGCCCGTCTACATTTTCCTGGCCGCTTTCACGATCACGTTGGTGACAATCCTGAAGGGTCTCAAGCACGTTGGCCTGACGATCAGTCTCAGAGACAGCTACATTCTTGCTATCGCCATTGCCGTGGGCATTTCACTGATTGGCGCATTTTTCATCAGGCGTATTGAGCCCGACAAGAAGGCCGAGAAAGGCCAGCATTTCTATACTGTTGAGCGTGTATTCGGTGTCCTTATGGTCGTCACCGCATGTGGCATGGCGTTTGCGCATGGGTCGAACGACGTTGCCAACGCGATCGGGCCGTTGGCTGCTGTTGTCAGCATTGCCTCAACGGGTGAGATCGGTGCGAAATCCTCATTACCAATCTGGGTCCTGGCCCTGGGTGGCGGCGGTATCGTAATCGGTCTCGCGACATTCGGTCGTCACGTCATCGCCACCGTCGGCAAGAAGATAACGCAGCTTACGCCAAGCCGCGGATTTGCCGCCGAGCTGGCAGCGGCCACGACCATCGTCATCGCATCGGGAACCGGCATGCCGATTTCCACGACGCATACGCTGGTGGGCGCGGTACTGGGTGTCGGCATGGCACGCGGTATCGAGGCAATCGATCTGCGCGTCGTTGCACGAATCCTGGTTTCCTGGGTTGTTACGATTCCCGCCGGTGCCTTCCTCGCAATCCTGTTCTTTTTTGTATTCCGTGCTGTACTGCCGTAGGGGGCAAATCATGCGACCAGTGCTCGTGGCAATTACTATGTTGTTACTCGGGGCTCGCGCTGTCGCTCAGGTTCCGGACACACCGATAATCCGGTACCAGGATACGGCTCACCCGATTTACGGGGCGGCCGGCATGGTTGCATCGCAAACCCTCTATGCGTCACAGGCGGGTGCCGATGTTCTGGCTGCCGGGGGCAATGCCGTCGATGCGGCGATCGCGGTGAGCTTCTCACTGGCCGTCACGTTGCCCCGCGCGGGAAACATCGGTGGTGGCGGCTTCATGCTCATTCATGATGCGGCCACGGGCGAAAACACGTCGATCGACTACCGCGAGATGGCGCCCCTAGGTGCCACGCGAGATATGTATCTCGACGAAGTCGGCGATGTCGACAGGAACCGGGCCATGCTCAGTCACCTGTCCGCAGGCGTTCCCGGAACCGTGGCCGGTCTTTACCACGCGCACCAGCAGCATGGACGCTTGCCGTGGAAGCGCCTGCTTGAATCGGCGATTGCCCAGGCGCGCCACGGTGTGCGGGTCAGCTTTGACCTCGCGGAAATGCTGAAGTCGCGCCAGTCACGCATGTGCCAGAACGCAGCGACGTGTGGGTATTTCTACAAGGACGGCGGTGAGCCTTACGCAGCGGGCGAACTGCTGATTCAATCCGATCTCGCAGACACCCTGGAGCGAATTGCGAATGACGGGCCTGATGGTTTTTACAAGGGCAAGACGGCCGAACTGATAGCCGACGAAATGAAGCGCGGCGGTGGACTGGTCGATGCGGAATCCCTGGCTGCGTACCGGGCCGTAGACCGCAAGCCGGTGACCGGGACGTACCGCGGCTACGAAGTCGTCACGATGTCGCCACCGAGCTCAGGCGGTATTCACGTTTTGCAAATGCTCAACATTCTCGAGCACTTTCCGGTCGCTGAATTTGGCGCCGGGGGCGCGGACAGCATTCACCTGCTTGCGGAAGTAGCCCGGCTTGCCTATGCGGACCGGTCAGAACACCTTGGCGATCCAGACTACTATGATGTGCCGGTCGAGTGGCTGACCAGCAAGGAATACGGCGAAGAACTGGCCGCAACGATAGACATGCGGCAGGCGCGCAAGTCGACCGATGTCGCCCCGGGGGTTGCGCCGCATCCGGAAAGCCCCGATACAACACATTTCTCTGTCATCGATGCAGACGGCAATATCGTTGCCACGACCACGACGTTGAATTTTTCGTTTGGCTCCGCGATTTCCGTCAGCGGTGCGGGTTTCCTGTTGAATAATGAGATGGATGATTTCGTTTCCAAGCCCGGTGTGCCAAATGCGTACGGTCTGCTGGGTGGCGAAGCCAATGCTATCGCAGCGGGCAAACGGCCTCTCAGCTCCATGACGCCAACGATTGTTTTTGCCGACGGTAAGCCGTGGTTCGCAACCGGCAGCCCCGGTGGTAGCCGCATCATTACATCGGTTCTACAGATGATCGTGAACGTTATCGATCACGGCATGAACCTCGCTGAAGCCGTGAACGCGCCGCGCATGCACCATCAATGGTTCCCGGACGTATTGCAGCTCGAGAGTGGCTTTAGTCCCGATACGGTAGAACTGCTGCGCGCACGAGGTCACGAAATTCAGGACTCGCGCTCATCGATGGGCAGCGTTCAGGCTGTCGGCATTCGGGATGGTGTCTTCCGCGGTGCTTCGGACCCGCGCCGGCCGAACGCGGCAAGCGTGGCGCCAGCGGCCGCCACTGAATAGTGGCGACGGACTCGCCGGAAGTTTCAGCTGCTGCCCGACGATACGCGTTGGCCATTCTGGCCATCGTGTACATGTTCAATTTCATTGACCGGCAGATACTTGCGATTCTGCTGCCGGCAATTCGCGATGAGTTTGGCGTGTCGGATGCGTGGTTGGGCTTCCTCGCTGGTACCGCTTTTGCGATGTTCTACATTGTCCTGGGGATTCCTGTCGCGCGTTACGCGGATCGCCACAATCGACGAAACCTGGTGGCGCTGGCCCTTGCTCTCTGGAGTGGCATGACGGCACTTTGCGGCGTCGCAACGAACTTTCTGCAACTCGCACTCGCTCGAATCGGCGTTGGTGTCGGCGAGGCCGGCTGCAGTCCGCCCGCTCACTCCATGATCGCCGATCTTTACCCACCTGAGCAGCGTTCCACTGCAATGGGCGTGTACACAATCGGCATCTCTGCAGGCATCATGCTTGCGTTCCTGCTCGGCGGCTGGGTGGCACAGAATATCGGTTGGCGTGAGGCGTTCTTTATCGTTGGCCTGCCGGGCCTGTTGCTTGCGCTTGTCGTTCGCCTCTCCATAGTTGAACCACCACGCGGTCATTCCGAAGGCAGGGAGGCCGTAAGTGAACAGCCGCCTTTCTTGCGCACCTTGCGATTCCTGTGGCATCGGCCGTCATTCGCACATATGACGGTTGCGGCCGGTCTTTCATCGTACGTCGGCTATTCGGTAATCAGCTTTCTGCCGAGCTTCCTGGTGCGCAGCTTCGGCCTGTCGGTCGACAAGGTCGGCCTTTATCTCGGGCTGATCGTCGGCATCGTTGGCGGCGCGGGCTTTTTCCTCGGTGGGTACATTGCTGACCACCTGGGCCAGACGGATCATCGCCGTGCGTTGCGCTTCATCGGCCTGACGGTGCTCCTGACGGCACTGCCTTACGCAGTGATGTTTCTGTCGGATAGCTGGCAGGTTGCGCTGCTGATATTTCTCGTTCCCGCGGCGACGGCCAACGTCTATCTCGCCCCGGTACTGGCACAGGCTCAGGGTCTTGTGTCGCTGCGCATGCGTGCGATGGCGTCAGCGCTGGCATTGCTCATTATCAACGTTATCGGGCTCGGGCTCGGTCCGTGGTTGACCGGGCTTCTCAGCGATGCCCTGGAGCCGCAATTCGCGGAAGAGTCGATGCGCTACAGCCTGTTAATTGTCACGAGCATCGTGTTGCCCTGGGCCGGCTGGCACTACGTTCGTGCTGGCGAGACAATCGACGCGGATCTCGAGCGTGCCACCGAGCACGACTAGATCCGCTATCTCTAATCCGGCAAGGCCGCGAGAATGGCGTTCATGTTCTTCTTGTACTCACGTAGCGCTTTCCTGCCCTGTGCCGTTAATTCGTACATCGTGCGAGGGCGGTTGCCCTGGAACGATTTGTCGATTTTGACCATGTTCGCGTCGCCGAGCTTGTTCATCTGCACAGAAAGATTGCCCTTCGACATTCCCGACAACTTCAACAGGTACGTGAAATCAGTTCGCTTTACCACCGACAGAAGTACGAGCAAGCGCAGGCGGGCAGGTTCATGCAACAAATCATCGATCGGCGGCAGTTCGATCCCGATGGAGTCGCTCATTCCGGACCCTCGGTCGTTACCGGGTTGTTGCGGAAGAAGCGTAGCAGTACCGCGATGGCGACAAGCAGCATGGGGAATGCAGCAGATACCAATATCAGCCCTGGCTCCCAGCCGCTGGTCGCACCGATTGCGCCGGCGAGAATCAACAAAGCAGCGTAGGCGAGGAATCGTCCCGTCGACACCAGTAGCGCAGTCAACGCAGCGAGAACGGCGAGCAGAAATGCGGGCAGGCCTGCGATGAGCGAGACGTCCGGATCCAGGGCGAGGCGGTCGCGCAGGAAGTACAGCGAGACGCCAAGAGCAAAGGCGCCGACACCGAGCAAGATCACCAGCCTCAGCCGCTCCCTGTTGGTTCGCTCGCGAGCATCACTGAATTCGACGGTGCCGAGGCGTGGTTCGATGAATCGTTGCCGAAAAGGGCCCCACAGCGGCACGAGCAGGGCCGGTGTTACGGCGCCGGCGACCACGACATCGAAGGTCCAGGATATTCCGATTGCCAGCACACCAACGGCCGCGAACACGTCGAGCAGGCCGTCGTTCCAGTACGCACGGTAAACACGACTCTCTATGGCACCCATCTTTTCCGACATGACAAACACCCATTAGATTTATGACATAAACAGGTTTATATCATAAACCTTAAGGTCGTGCATTGTGGAATACCGAAACAAGGGACTCTGCAGTTGCGCTCAGCCGAAGTATCGCGGAGTGTCGCGGCAGAACGCGACGTAGTTTTTCCCGAATATGCGGCGCAAGTGCTCTTCGTCGATCAGAACAAGGAGATGCAAGCTGCTTGCAACCACCAACAACGCTGCCAGGCACCACGTCGACCAGTCGTTAGCTATCGAACGAAAGTGCGCGATGCTTGCCACGCTTTCGATACTCCCATCGCGCATTGAGGAGCGCCATCGTTGAAACCAGCATCGCCAGCGCGAGGACATTGGTCAGCAAGAGAGCGTCTCTACACCGATCGCAGGTACCAGTCGAAGTCGAGCTGCGCGATTTTATTGTGGTATTTGTCCGCTTCGGCCTGTCGAACCAATGTGTAGGCTTTACAGTATTCCTCGCCCAGGTACTCGGGCAATACCTTGCTGCGCCGGAACCTGCTTATTGCCGTCTCCCAGCGATTGGGAATCTTGAGTTTGGGCACGATCTCTGCTCCCTGCTCGACCATGGGTCCGGGATCGATGCGGTGTTTCATGCCGTGGTGCACGCCAGCTACGACGGAAGCCATGACGAGATAGGGGTTGGCATCGGCGCCCGCCGTTCGATGCTCGAGACGCAGATTCTTTTCATCGGATTCGGGGATGCGTATCGATACGACACGATGATTGACACCCCAGTTTGGCTCGACTGGCGCAAACATGTCAGGTCTCAGGCGCCGATAGGAGTTGGCGTTCGGCGCACCGAGCAAAGTTGATTCCGGCATCAGCTTCAGAAGACCGCCCACGGCATGGCGAAGCCGGGCGGAGAACGGCGGCACTGCCATTTTCGGTTTGCCCTGGGAGAAGTAGTTAGTCCCGTCCTTGTCGACAATGCTCATGTGAATATGCAGGCCGTTGCCGGCATCCTCTTCGAACGGTTTGGCCATGAAACAGGCGATGAAGCCGTGCTTCCGGGCAGCCGCCTTAATGATCCGCTTGAGCATGACGGCGTGATCGCAGGCGAGCACGGCGTCAGCAACATGATGGAGGTTGATCTCGAACTGACCCGCCGAATACTCCGAGATTGCGGCTTCGGCCGGCACATTCTGAGCGTCGCACCACGCGTAGACATCATCGACAAACCCCTCGACCTCAAAAAGATCGTCCGGGTTGTATACCTGCGTGCCTGGCTGGGGACGGTCTGTGCCGGGGATCAGCGGTGCGCCAATCTTCGGCTCGGCCGCCTTGCCGTCGAGCAGATAGAATTCGAGCTCCGTAGCGACCACGGCTGTCAGGCCTCTTTTCTTCAGCGGTTTGAGCGCGTTCTCGAGCACCGTGCGCGGGTCACCAAAAAAATCCCCGCCGTCTTCGTTCACGATGCGGAAGAAGGCCTGTCCCATCGGCCTGCTGGCCCAGGGGACCGGCACGATAGAACCGGGGATCAGCCTGGCCGGTAGATCGGGGTCACCGTCGTCCGCGCCGATGACACCACTGGTAACTTCTCCAAGTCCGGTAAGCAGCGTCGCACCGGCACAAAAGACAAAGCCGCCCTTGCAGACCTTGTCGAATTCGCCGGGCCGAACGCGCTTGCCCCTGAGAAAGCCGTTCAGGTCGGGCACCAGCAAATCCATCGACTCAAATTCGCCGTATTTCCGCTGGGCGGCGCGAAGTTCGGTTCGCAGGGAGCGTGTCTTTGCCATATTTTGGGCCTCATTGTCTTAACGCGCCCAAGCATCAGGGATTTCGGGTGCTTCCGCAACTGGCTGCATGCTACGATAATATGAAATAAGAAATCATAATATGGAATCAGGCATGCGTGATAGAAAAACGCCGCAAGGCGCACAATCCGCCTTGCGTGCGGTTCGACTGCTGAAATTGTTTACGTCCGAGCAACCGGAGCTGCAACTGGCGGAAGTCAGCGTGCTGTCCGGGCTGAACAAGACGACGACGCACCGACTGCTGCAGGCTCTGCACAGCGAGTCTCTGCTTGATCGTAACGCTGCGAGCGGCGCCTATCGCCTTGGTCCGGCGCTCATGGCTCTCGGTGTGCAGGCGCTGTCGAGCGACAATCTGCGCGTCAGGGCCCGGCCTTTGTTGAAGCGGCTTGCGGAAGAAACAGGGGAGACGGCCACGCTCGAGGTTCCTATCGACGACACGATGCTGATCCTCGACGAGGTCACAGGAGGGCACTTCCTGGCAGCCGGGGGGAACGTCGGGACGCGCTGGCCGATGCACGCGACGTCAACCGGCAAAGCGCTGATCGCGTTCGACGAACACGGCCTGGAGCGGCTTTCTGACCGACTTACGCCGCTGACGGCGAAGACGATCACGGAGCGCGACAAACTGGAGGCCCAGTTCGGAGATGTTCGGCGTCGCGGATTTGCGGAAACAGTGGACGAACTCGAGGACGGATTTTCGGGTGTGGGCGCGGTGGTCCGGGGCAGCACGGGGGAAATACTCGGTGCTTTGTCGATCTGCGGTCCAACACAGAGAATGACCGAGAGCCGGCGGTCAAGTCTGGGTGCGACGCTTTGTGCGGCGGCCGGACAACTGCAGCCGCGGTATTGATTCGCCATGCTAATATTTGCGACGACTCAGAGCCGCAGGAATAATCACATCAATAAGAGCAAACTGGTCTACCGGAACCTGATCCGAAAATTTCTCGTTGCAAGCTGCCTTGCAATCTTTCCTCTGTCTTCAATTGCGATCGAAATCGAAACGCCCGCCGTCGGCTTGACCGGCGTGCCGCTGGATTACTCGGTATCGGGCTTGTCGGAAGGCGCGGTCGCACAATTAACCGTGGCAGGAGCAACGTGGTCGGCAACGGCGGATGCCGATGGTACTGCCATGTTTGACGGTGTCCTGATCGAAGCGGCAGGGACTGCGGTTGTAACGGTCAGCGCGGGCGAGCAAACGGCAACTAGCGACCTTCGGGTGATCCCCGGGTGGGTCTCGGTTCTGCCGGCCGTACTGGCCATCGCTATCGCGCTGACGCTGCGTAACGTCATTCCCGCACTGCTACTCGGCCTGTGGGTGGGCGCCACGGCGCTGCAATCTTTTACTTTACAGGGCGCGGGGCGAGGTCTGCTCGACAGCTTCCAGGTTTTCGTCACCAGCGCGATTGCCGATTTTGACAGGGCATCGATCATACTGTTTACGATGATGATCGGCGGCATGGTCGGCATAATCACACGCAATGGCGGCATGGCGAGCATTGTGAAAAGCATCGTGAGCCGGGCCAAGACGGCTGTCGGTGGCCAGGTTGCGGTCTGGCTCATGGGATTGATGATTTTCTTCGATGACTACAGCAACACACTCGTCGTCGGCAACACCGCGCGCTCGCTGACCGATCATCTCAAGGTTTCGCGCGAAAAACTTGCCTACATCGTTGACTCGACGGCTGCGCCGGTTGCGTGTATCGCACTGATCACAACCTGGATTGGCTACCAGATCGGTCTCGTCGATCAGGCTTTGGGATCGATCCCCGATTTACAGCATGTGCAGGCGTATTCCGTCTTCATACACTCTATTCCCTACAGCTTTTACCCAATACTCGCGATCGTGTTCGTCCTGATGATTGCGTCGAGCGGGCTGGACTTCGGCCCGATGTACAAGGCCGAGAAGCGGGCACGCAATGGCAGCGTCAAACCGGAAACTGGCGAGGCACTGCCTGCAATTCATGGCGACGAACTGGAGCCGAAAGAGAAAATACCGCTGCGCGCAGTTAACGCGTTTGTCCCGATTATTACGCTCGTTGTTGCGCTGATGGTCAGCCTCTTTGTGCTCGGCGAAGGCGACACGCTGGTCAGTATCCTGGAAACGACGAGTCCCTACCAGGCAATGATGTACTCGTCGTTCGTTGGTGTCCTGGTGGCTGCGACGATGTCGATCGGACAACGCATCCTGTCGGTCCACGAAACAGTTGATGCCTGGTATGGCGGACTTCGTGCCACTTTATTTGGCATGATCATCCTCGTGCTTGCCTGGTCGCTCTCGGATCTGACCGCAACGCTGAACACGGCGTCGTATCTCGTCACTCTGCTCGCGGATTCTTTACCTGTCGCGCTGATCCCGGCAATCGTCTTCATTCTCGCGGCCATTACGGCTTTCACGACGGGTACTAGCTGGGGGACCATGGCGATCCTTATGCCGCTGGTCATTCCCTTGTCCTGGGCTGTAATGGGTGTGAACGGTATCGCCGATGTCGGCGGCATGCACATTCTGTATTCATCGGTCGCTTGCTGCCTCGCCGGGGCGGTTTGGGGCGATCACTGTTCGCCTATTTCTGATACCACGGTGCTGTCGTCTGTGGCGAGCGGTTGCGACCACATCGAACATGTACGCACGCAGTTGCCCTATGCACTACTGGTCGGGGTCGTTGCGCTGGCTTTGGGTACGATCCCAGGCGGCTTCGGTATGCCGCCGTGGATCTCGATCGTGCTTGGTATCGGCGTGCTCTGGGGCATTTTGAAGTTCTTCGGTCGGAAAACACTGGCCTGAGTGCAGCATGAGAAGCAAACCGATCATTGGCATTCCCTGCGATCGCCGCATCTACACAGGCCAGCCGTTTCACATGGCCGGTGAGAAGTACCTGACGGCAATAGTGCATGCAGCAGACGCCATCCCATTGCTTATTCCTGTGCTCGAGGACCAGATCGATTTCGACGTTCTGCTCGGGCACCTGGACGGTATCCTGCTGTCCGGGAGCTACTCGAATGTCGAACCGCATCACTACGACGGCGAGCCGAGCGAGGCAGGTACTTTGCATGACCCGTATCGTGATGCAGTGACCCTGCCTATGATCAGGCACGTACTCGACATGGGCATGCCCCTGTTTGCGATCTGCAGGGGTTACCAGGAGCTTAACGTCGCGCTCGGCGGCACGCTGCACCAGAAAGTACACGAGGTGCCGGGCTACCATATGCATCTCGAAAACCCGGATGACCCGATAGAAGTCAGGTACGGGCCATCACACCCTGTCAGCTTGCCTGAGGGGGGCTTCCTTCGTTCGCTCATGGGCAAAGAGTCGATGCTGGTGAACTCTTTACACTCCCAGGGCGTGGCGAGGTTAGCCGATGGTGTGACAGTCGAGGCGGTTGCCGACGACGGCTTGATCGAGGCATTTCGCGTCGATGATACTCCGGGTTTCAATCTGGCCGTACAGTGGCACCCTGAATGGCAAGCAACAGACAACGAATTTTCAATGGCAATGTTCAAGGCGTTCGGCGACGCGTGCAGGGCATGCGTGGCGCAGCGACAGGTGTAATCGTGAGTGACGACGACCTTATTCAAGACTGGTTGACCGATCGACATATCGAAGATGTGGAAGCCATCGTGCCTGACATGGCCGGTGCCGCCCGCGGCAAGGTCGTGCCGGCCGCGAAATTCGGCAAGGCCACAATGAAGATGCCCGAGGGCGTTTTTGCACAGACGATCTCGGGAAACTATGTCAGCGACCCTGATAATGTCGAGGACAAGGATATGTGGCTCGTGCCCGATCCCGAGACGCTGCGTCCCGTGCCGTGGGCAGCCGATCCGGCGGCTGCCGTTTTTCTCGACTGTTTCCACAGCGATGGTTCCCCCGTTGCCAAGTCACCGCGTGGCGTTCTGCGCCGAGTGTTGACCATGTACGAGGCGAAAGGCTGGATTCCCGTCGTCGCGCCGGAAGTCGAATTCTACCTGCTGAGTCCTCACTCGGATCCCAATGCGGATGCCGAGCCACCCGAGGGGCGCCTGGGCTGGACTGAAGGCGCAAACCAGCCTTACAGCATCGATACGATGAACGACTTCGATGGATTCGTAAACCAGGTGTATGCGTACTGTGAGGCTCAGCGGATCAACATCGACACGATCTCCCAGGAAATGGGTCCGGCGCAATTTGAGCTCAATTTTCTGCACGGTGACGCACTGGAACTCGCAGACCAGGTCTTCCTGTTCAAGCGCACGGTTCGTGAGGCGGCAATTAATCACAACATGCATGCGACGTTTCTTGCCAAACCGATGGCAAACGAGGCGGGCAGTGCATTGCATATTCACCAGAGCATTGTTGACGCCGAGGGCAACAACATTTTTTCCGATGCAAACGGTGAACCGACTGAGCTCTTTTACGGGTTCCTTGGTGGCCTGCAGAAACACATGAACGAAGCGCTGCTCATTTTTGCGCCGTATGTAAATTCGTATCGTCGGCTTGCGAGTCCGTGGTCGTCCCCCGTTAACCTGGCGTGGGCAATCGACAATCGAACAGTCGGCCTACGCGTTCCGGATTCTCCGCCGGAAGCCCGCCGAATCGAGAATCGACTGGCAGGTTCTGATGTGAATCCTTACCTCGTTATTGCCGCAACGCTGGCGTGTGGCTACCTGGGAATGGTCGCGGGGTTGCGGCCGACCGAGGCAACCGAGGGCAGCGCTTATGGCGATGATCACAGCCTTCATCGGCACATTTTTGCGGCAATTGACGAGTTGCGTGATTCAGAAGGGATGTGCAGCATACTCGGTGATGCCTTCATCAATTTGTACACGGCATTGAAAGAACACGAGTACAAGGAGTTCCAGGAGATCATCACGCCTTATGAGCGAGAGATCCTCATGTTCAATGTCTGATTTTTCTTGACTGGGAATGGCAATGACAGCAATTGAAAAGCGCTCGAGGGAAGACTGGCAGGCACTCGACAAGGAACATCACCTGCATCCGTTTACGGATCACAAGGACTTGCACAAGAAGCGCTCACGCATCATTACGCGCGCGGAAGGTGTCTACATCTATGACGCCGATGGCAGCAAGATCCTTGACGGGATGTCGGGTCTCTGGTGTGTGAACGCAGGCTACGGCCGACAGGAACTGGTCGATGCGGCGGCCGCGCAAATGCAGGAGCTTCCGTACTACAACAACTTTTTCCAGTGTGCGCATCCGCCGTCCATCGAACTGGCCACAATGCTCAAGAAAGTCAGCCAGCCCCAATTCAATCGCGTGTTTTTTACGGGCTCGGGGTCCGAATCCAATGACACGATCGTGCGTATGGTGCGGACTTACTGGGACCTGATGGGCCAGCCGGAACGACATACAATCATCAGCCGGCACAATGCCTACCATGGTTCAACGGTTGCAGCCGCGAGCCTCGGCGGCATGAAGCCCATGCACAAGCAGAGTGGTCTGCCGATTCCCGGCATCGTCCATGTCGATCAACCTTACTGGTTTGGCTCGGACCAGAGCATGTCGCCAGACGATTTCGGTATCGCCACGGCGCGCGCGATAGAAGACAAAATCAAGGAAATAGGTGCAGACAAGGTTGCCGCATTCATCGGCGAGCCGATCCAGGGTGCGGGCGGGGTCATCGTGCCACCCGACAGTTACTGGCCGGAAGTACAGCGAATTTGTGATGAGTACGGCATCCTGTTGATCTCCGACGAGGTCATAACCGGTTTCGGCCGTCTTGGCGAATGGTTTGGCGCGGACTATTACGGCACCCGACCGGATTTCATGCCTTTCGCAAAAGGCGTCACATCCGGCTACCTGCCGCTCGGTGGCGTATTCATCAGTGACCGGGTGGCCGATGTTCTAGTCGACAAGGCGGGTGAATTTGCGCACGGCTACACGTACTCCGGGCACCCGGTAGCGTGCGCCGTCGCTATTGGCAACCTCAAGATCCTGCAACGCGAAAACCTCGTCGAGCGTATTCGAGACGACATCGGTCCCTACCTCCAGAAAGGCTGGGCGGAACTCGAAGATCATCCGCTCGTCGGCAACACACGCATGGTCGGTCTCATGGGCGCGCTCGAGCTCGTCAAGTCGAAGGAACCACTGGAACGATTTGATGCGAAGCAGGGCGTTGGTGGCATTGCCCGCGACTTGTTCATCGAGAACGGTCTGTGCCTTCGCGCTTCCGGCGATACGATTATTTGCGCG
>JBFFOS010000069.1:0-14892 GCA_041574375.1 Woeseiaceae bacterium | reverse complement strand
GCCGCACCCACCATGAGTGCCGCGATTATTGATTCATCGCGTTCCATGCCCATCGCCTGTGTAAGCACAATCAACAGCGTAATACCAACAAGCGTCATGCCGGACAGAGGCGACCAGTTCGTGCGGCCAATGGCCTCCGACAAGATGATGCCCGCCATCCAGATCCATAGTGTGCCGAGCAATGCCATGCCAATACCGCGACCAATGCCGACAGACTCAGCGGACGTAGCCGCCATCACGCACAGCAAAATAGCTGCGCCGCCAACCGCAAAATAAAGCAACTTAATCGGCATCTCGTCTGAAGATGCGTCTGTCTCTACCTGTGCGGCTTTTTGCATCGATTTGATCGCGCTCACGATCAGCGGTGAAGCCAGGATGACGCCCATAATCGCGCCGCCGATGAGCATCCCAATGCCGAGCGGACGATACAACAGCAGGCGCAATGGCCCCGGCTGATTGATCGTCTCACCGGCCGCGTCAAGCGGAAACGCTCCCATTACCGACAGCAAAGGCGACAGGAACCAGTAAGCAACAAACCCGCCGATGATGAAGGCGATACCACCGCGCCCGGCGATAAACCCGACGCCGATCGTCATGAGTGACAGGTACCAGATCCCGTTCATGTACTCGGGCAAGCCAATCAACGCACCGACGTTCCAATTGGAGACACCGGTCTTGATTGTCGTGAATTGCACGGCTGCGCTGACAAGCGCTGCGACGACGAGGACGATCGCTTTGCGGACACCAGCACCCGGGGATTTCAGAATTGTCGCCACAGCGACACCACCGGGATACGTCAAACGCTCGTAATCGATCATGTGTTTACGCAGCGGAATGATAAACGCGATGCCAAGAAACGCGCCGGCGATACAGCCGAATGTCAGGATGACGGGGTCGAATTTATCGCCGAAACCGAGGAGGAAAATCGCAGGCACCGAGAACATCATGCCGGATGATGCGCCGTTAACGCCGCTCGCAATGGTTTGTACGATATTGTTCTCGATAATGCTTTTGCGTCGCAGCATGCCGCGCAAAATTCCGAAACCGAGAATTGCTGCGAGCTCTGATCCTTCGATCGAAAAACCGAGAATAAGCGCCGCATAGCCGATTGATACCGCAATAACACAGCCAATGATCCAGCCGACGATGAGCGCTATCCAAGTAAGCTCCGGATATGGCCGGCCTACCGTTGATGGTGAGTCTCGCACCCCACTCCCCCTTCTTTATTTTGGCGCAAGCCTACCACAGTGATTCGAGACGTGCCGCCAGTTGCTCTTTTTCGATGACCTCCTGAAACTCGTCCGCAAGCGCTGCGCATGCAGCCACGCATTGCTTCCATATACGTATGCGCTCAGAAGGTTCAAAATTCACAAAATCCGTTCGATCCGGAATCTTGCCATTGGGTAATTTCGCCACGAACTCATCGGACGGGCTGATGAGTATGGTCCTGTCCACGTTGCCCGCTTGCGGCCGCCGCCAGGCCAGTTTCTTGTCGAACCAGCCGGGGACAATCCGCCCATAAAAATGCGGAAAGAGGGTAAATCGCTCGCGCGCGCTGTGCGGCAAGTCCAGGTGATAGTCAATCACGCCGCCGTCCCGATACACGCCCGCTTCTGCGCCAGAAATATCCCGAACACCGGACAACACGAGCGGAATCGATCCGCTGGCAACAATGGCGTCCTGCAGGTTATCCGGCGTCAGTTTGACCCGCTGCAATGGAAATCCCGTGACATCAAAAAAAGGCGGGATTTCCCTCTCGTCGTAAAACAGCGCCCGCTCAAACGACCAACCGAGCGTCGAGCGGCTAACGGCATTCAACGATGCTGCCGTGATTAGCCCTAACGCGAGTATTGCAGAATTCTCCGAAGCCAGGATGTGGCGGCTGCGCACTGCCATGATATGTGTACGAAATAGCGGGTTGTTCAGGATCTCGGCCACACCGGTATCACCAAGCACGATTGACAGTATCTCGCGGCTTTTTGCCGTGATCTCGTGAATATCCGGTTTCTCACTGTAACTCTGCTCCAGGTAGGCCTTCTCGAACCTCTCGATGGCCGCCGTCGGATCCGCCTGGGCATAGCACGCAAACCTCCAGGATCCGATCGAACTCCCAATCAGGTGCACAGGACCGCCAACATGAGGAACCACGCTTCGGAGGATTGCTCGATCCAGCTGACTCAAAACCAGCCATTTGGCGCCGCCCGAGGCACCTGCAATCGTTCCGATCGACGCTAAATCGAACCCGTGCTGACGCACAGATTTGAGGGCACCTGCGCCCGCTTTGAAGGTCAAAGAGAACGGTTTCATCGATTGTGGACGTGTAACGCGCCGAAGAATGCTAGGAGCCGCTATTATAGGGGCTTCCTTGGGCCTGTGAATTTCTTGATGCTATTTCGACTCCTGTCTGTGATGGCTGCGGCCCTGCCGCTTGGATTCGGCTCTGCCGCGTTGGCGGACAGCGACGAGCCCCCGTTGTTTGTGTCAACCAAGGGCGTTGATGCTGGCAGTTGCCAGGACTTGGCCGCGCCGTGTCGCAGTATCGACTACGCGCTGCAGCGAGTTGGCAAGAACGGACAGATCCGGGTCGCCACTGGCGACTATGCGCTCGATTCTCCGGAAAACGTGTTCTACCTCGTAAGCGGTGCCATCGATGTGCAAGCGGACCCCGGAACGACCCTGGTTGGCGTCCCACATGAATTTGCGAGGGAACTCGGAATGCGTGGGTTCAGAGTCATTGCCGACGCCAAGGGGCTCAGTCGCGAAACGGCACACGAGTTGGTTAGCGCACTGCAGAGTTTGAATACCAGTTCCTCGGCAACGGCCTGTATCGGCGGCTTTGCAGATGTATTCCCGTGTGACAAGGTCGACCTGCTGGCGCACGTTGCGGAACGAACACCGGGTGCTCGCGGCGCCGACATTTGGGGATTCATCGATCTTAATTCGAATCGCGAATACGCGATCATGGGATACAGCACGGGAACGGCTGTTTACGACGTTTCCGATGCCCGGAACCCGAGGGAGGTCGGGTTTATCGACGGCCAGACAACCACATGGCGTGACATCAAGGTTTACCAGTTCTGGAACGCGGCTGACGGCCGCTGGAATGCGTATGCGTACGTAACCGCAGACAATGCTTCCGACGGTCTGTTCGTCATTGACCTGACGCAGTTGCCCCACAGCATCTCGCGGGTTAACAGCCCGAGTGATTTCCGGGAGGCGCACAACGTCTACATCACGAAGACTGATTTCAGTACCGGCCTCGCTCTCACCAACGACGATCCAGTGCTGGTCGTCGCTGGATCCAATCTAAGCGACGGGCGTTTTCGTGCCTACTCCGTGCAAAACCCGGCGTCACCATCATTCATCGCGATGCCTGCAACGCCTGCCGGCCAACCAGGAACAGATCGACTTTACATGCACGACGCCGCGTCGATGCTCGTCACCGATGAACGCAAGAACACACAGTGCGTGAACGCTGGCGCCTCTTCGTATTGCGACGTGCTTTTTGACTTCAACGAATCGTCGCTGGATATCTGGGACGTCACCGATCCTGGCGATCCGGTGCGGCTCAGCCGAACGCCATACAGCAACTATGGTTACTCACATTCCGGCTGGTGGTCAGAAGACAAACAGTATGTTTTTCTGCAGGACGAACTCGACGAGCGTGACCGCGGCCTTTTGACGACGTTGCGCGCCTTCTCGGTATCGGACCTGACCTCCCCGGTGCTGGCCGGCACGTGGAACGGTCCGACGAGGGCCATCGACCATAACGGTTTCGTACGCGGTAATCGCTATTACATGTCGAACTACGCCCGTGGACTAACGATACTCGATATATCCGACCCGGTGAATCCAATACAGGTTGGCCGTTTCGACAGTTTCCCGTCCTCGGACTCTGTTGGCTTTCCGGGTGCATGGGGTGCTTATCCGTTCCTTCCAAGTGGCCACATTCTGATCAGCGATATCGATAGTGGCTTTTACATCGTTGACGACAAGACCCGCAGCGTTGCGGAGGGCTCATTCGCGTTTTCGGCGGCAGCATTTGGTGCTGAGGAGACAGAGTCAGCAAGTATTACAGTGCAGCGCCTGGGAGGCGCAACAGGTTCGGTTGCGGTCAATTGGGAGATTATTGCAGCGAGCGGATCGAGTGCCGACGTAACCGCGGCCGAAGGCACGTTAAGCTGGGCCGATGGTGACGCATCGGAAAAAACCATTGACCTCGGAATCCACAACGATGGCGTTACCGAAGACATCGAACGCCTCGTAATCAAACTCACCGCGCCAGACGGCGGTGCAACATTAGCGTCGCCCAACCTGGCCAGCGTGTATATAAGCGACCCGGGCGGTATATCGACGGCTGAGTTTGACCGCGAAGAAGTGACAATAGCCGAGCGAGGCTTTGCCACGGCCGTCGCTGTCATACGGCGCAGAGGCAGCGCTGCCGGCACCCTGACCGTTCAGTATTCGGTAACAGGTGGTGACGCAACTGCCGGAACAGACTACTCGGGCCCGGCAAACGGCACTCTTTTCTGGGCAGATGGCGACGCTGACCCGAAGTGGATCGAGTACGCCATTCTCGACGATGGTAGCGGCGAAAACAGTGAATACTTCGAACTTACGCTAAATGAGGCGGCCGGTGGAACGATCGGCGGAAACGGCGTATTGCGAATTAATGTCTCGGATGGAACAGGTATAAACACCACTCCGAACGCAGTTGCCGGCAATAACCAGGCCGTGAGCAGCGGCAGTACGGTCACGCTCAATGGTGGCAGCTCTAATGACCCCGACGGTGATCCGCTAACCTACACCTGGACGCAGACGCTGGGGCCGACGGTCACGCTGAGTGGCGCCAATACATCGAGCGCGTCATTCTCGGCGCCTACGGTCTCATCAGATACCTTGCTGCGCTTTAGTCTCGCAGTATCCGACCCGGGAGGGCTTAGCGATTCGGCCACCGTTTCCGTGACGGTGCAATCAAGCAATTCGTCGTCCGGTGGGGGCGGTGGTGGAGCCCTGTCGCTCTGGTTACTGGCGCTGCTGCTATTCGAACGGATGCGTCTTGATAATCGTTTGCTCGCGGTCCGGGCCCGTTGAAATAATATCGACCGGGACTCCGGCGAGTTCTTCGATACGTGCAAGGTACGCGCGCGCCTTTTCCGGCAATACGTCGAAAGCCGTGACGCCCACCGTTGATTCCTGCCAGCCGGCCCACTCTTCATAAATCGGCTTGCATTCCGCAAAGCGATCGACGACGACAGGCAAACCGGCGATCGGCTCGCCGTCGATGGCATAACCCACACAAATCTGAATCGTTTCGAGTTCATCAAGAACGTCGAGTTTGGTTACGCACAGGCCTGAAACGCTACTGTTGACTATCGAACGTCGCAAGGCGACAGCATCAAACCAGCCACAGCGTCGCGGCCGACCTGTCGTTGCGCCAAATTCGGCACCAACCCTCGCCAGGTGCGCCCCGTAATCGTCGAACAACTCTGTCGGGAATGGTCCGGCACCGACTCTCGTCGTATACGCTTTCACAATGCCGAGAATGTAATCGAGATTGCGAGGGCCGATACCTGTACCCGTGCTCGCCGCAGCGGCAACGGTGTTTGACGACGTCACATACGGATAGGTGCCATGATCGACATCCAGGAAACTGCCTTGCGCTCCTTCGAACAAGATGCCCTTGTCGGCCGCGGCAAGGTCGTGAAGAACCTGCGTAATATCGGCCGTCAGGGGCGCGATGATCTCGGCATATTCCAGCGCCTCGTCAAGCGTCTTGGCGAAGTCGACCGTGTTTGCCTTGAAGTAGTTTTTCAGCAGAAAGTTGTGATAGTCGAGTACTTCACCGAGCTTGGCCGCAAATTTCTCTCGTACAAACAGATCCGAGACCTTCAAAGCGCGCCGGGCAACCTTGTCCTCATAAGCAGGGCCAATACCCCGCCCCGTCGTTCCGATAGCGCTGGATCCTCGAGCCTTTTCGCGTGCCGCGTCGAGCGCGACATGCGAGGGTAGAATCAACGGGCACCCCGGACTGATCCGCAAGCGCTCGTAAACAGGTACGCCGCTCTCGATCAGCGCGTTGGCCTCCTGCACCAGCGCATCGAGCGCCAGCACAACGCCATTGCCGATGAGGCAATCGACTCCGTCGCGCAAAATGCCAGACGGAATCAGGTGCAGCACCGTCTTCGCGCCGTCGATGACGAGCGTGTGTCCGGCGTTATGGCCGCCCTGGAATCGTACAACAGCGGCGGCGCGATCCGTCAGGAGGTCGACAATCTTTCCCTTGCCTTCATCACCCCACTGGGTGCCGATGACAACTACGTTCTTACCCATGACTTTCCTGCTCTTCAGTATGCTTGCGCCTAGCTACGCACGAGAAAAAGCACCAGGACTCCGACGATCATTACCACGAACCCGACGGTGCGAATGTGATTGTCCCCCAGGCGTGATATTTCCGCCACCATCTCACGATACTTCCGGGGCGATATGAATGGCAGCATGCCCTCAAGCACCAATACGAGCGCCACCGCCGTCAGTATTTCAGTCCAGTTCATCGCGCAACGTCAGCGTCGCACGTTATTGTTTGCCGCCGGACTGGTTCAGATAGCGGAAGAACTCGTTATTTGGATCCAGCACAAGGACGTCGCCCTTCTTGCCGATCGCATTCTTGTACGCGTTGATGCTGCGATAGAACGCAAAGAACTCGGGATCCTTGTTGTACGCATTGGCGTATATTTCCGCGGACTTGGCGTCACCCTCGCCGCGGATGATCTGACTTTGCCTGTCGGCGTCTGCAAGAATTACTGTCCGGTTCTTGTCCGCCGTGGAGGTTATCAGCGCAGCTGCCTCACGCCCCTCGGCGCGAGTTTGTGCGGCAAGCTGCTCGCGTTCAGCGCGCATTTGCCGATAAACAGACTCGCGCGCTTCGGCGACAAACTCAACCTGCTTGACACGAAAGTCTACGAGTTCTGCACCGAGTCCTTCCGCCGTCGGTCGAGCCATGGTCAGCATGTCCCGCATCAGTTCCATTCGTTGCACGGAGATTGCTTCACGTGTGGAACGCTTGCCGAACTCCGTCACCACCGAGTTCTTGATGATCTCGCGCAGGCGTTCAACTGCTCCCTGCTGCGAGCCGCCGGTCGAGGTATAGAACTTCACCTCATCCACGATGCGCCACTTGACGAAAAAGTCTACGGTCATGTTCTGGCGATCGAGCGTAAACACCTCCTGCGGTGCGTCATCGATTTTCAGGATGCGGCCCGGGAATTTTCGAACCGTCTCGATCAACGGGAATTTCCAATGGAGACCAGGCTCGTACTGAGCAGCCCGAACCTGACCAAAGCGCAACTTGATTGCGAGTTCGCGCTCGTTAACCGTAAACGCAGACAAGCCTACTACGACGAGGACGAGTCCAATCCCCACCAGGATTCCGAATCGTGTGTTGTTCATTGACGGGTCCTCCGTTCGCGCGGATTTCTCGTATCTTGCCGTTCCTCGGCCGATACTGTGGATCGCGGTGTTGATTGCGAGTCGCTACCCTCAACAGTTGGCACATTGATACCTGCGCGGTTCATGATCTCGTTGAGCGGCAGGTAGAGCAGATTTCCGCCACCTTCAGTATCGATAAGAATCTTGGCTGAATCAGCGTAGACCTCCTCCACTGCTTCGATGTACAGCCGGTCACGCGTGACGCGAGGCGCTTTCTGATACTCGACCAGCAAGGCCTCGAAGCGAGACGCATCACCTTCCGCTTCGGCAATTACCCGCTCACGATAGGCTTCTGCATCCTGCAGGATGACTTGTGCCTGGCCTCGTGCTTTCGGCACGATGTCGTTCGCGTACTTCTCAGCCTCGAATTTGTAGCGATCGCCATCATTTGTTGCACGAAGCGTATCGGCCACCGCATCCTCCACGGCCGTCGGATAGTTCACCTTGTTGATGTTGATCGACGTGACGGCAAGACCGGCGCCATAACCGTCCAGCGTATCCTGCAGCTCGACGATGGTGCGCGCAGGAATCTCCTCGCGCCTTTCGCCGATCAGGGATGCCAGGGTGCTCGTCCCGACAACGCCGCGCAGCGCGCTTTCGGTCAGGTCCTGCAGGGTCTGCTCCGGGTCTTCAACCAGGAAACTGAACTTGACCGGATCCGTGCGACGATACTGTACGGCGATGTCGATGTAGACATACCAAAGGTCCGCGGTCAGCATCTCAGTTGAATAATTGAAGTCGTTGACCTCCTCGATATTGACGATGTCGACCGTCTCGATCGGGAACGGCAGGTGCCAACGCAGACCCGGCATCGTGACCGGTTCCATGAAGGAACCGAAACGCTGTACGACTCCGCGCTCGGCGGCATCTACACGATAAAAACCAGTGAGCCCCCACGCGATCAGCAAAATGACAATCAAGGCGATGCCACCACCGCCGCTGCTTCCGCCCAAAATGCTGCCAAACCGTTTTTGCAGATCCTGCACCATTTTATCGAGATCATTGGGCTCTTCCCCGTCGCGTTTCCACGGGTCCTTGCCATTACCACCTTCATTCCAAGCCATATTTTCCTACTCGTTTGCTGCAGGTGCCGACTGAGTTATCGACACCGGTATCAGTTGTTCTTCGGTGAGGTTTTCACGCTTCAGGAAGCGCCGCAAGTCCTTTTCCGCCATTTTCAGTTCCAGCGACCAGCCACCTTCCTCGAGCGCTTCCTCATTAAGGACAGCGCCCAGCTCAAATAGTTTTGCGCGCTGCCTGCCCTGCCCCGGCTCGAGATGTATGAAACGGTGTACAGTCTCTTGCCGAAGGCGTCGTGCGATCGCATCCTTGAGCAGCGGCAGACCTTCGCCAGTGATGGCGGAAATCCACACCGCGCGGCCCTCACCTTCACGATTATTCGTTATGCGCGGCTTTCTATCGAGCTTGTCGATCTTATTGTACACACGAATCTGTGGCACTTGGTCGGCTTCGAGTTGCTTAAGCACGGAATTGACCTGGCGAACGCGCTGCCAACGATTTGGATCGCTGGCATCGATTAGATGCAGAATCAGATCCGCCTCTCGTGCCTCTTGCAAGGTCGACCTGAAGGCTGCTATCAACTCATGAGGAAGATCGCGAATAAAACCAACCGTATCGGCCAGCACGACATGTTCGCCTTCGGGTAAGTCCAGGCGGCGAACCGTCGGGTCCAGCGTTGCAAATAACTGATCTTCGACATACACGCTGGCATTGGTGAGTGTATTGAACAAAGTTGATTTGCCGGCATTCGTGTAGCCGACCAGCGCGACCGTGGGAATCTCGGCTCGCATGCGGTTGCGGCGGTTGATCGTACGACGTGTATCAACGTGCTCGAGACGCTCCGTCAGCTGCCGGATACGCTTGCCGACGAGTCTTCTGTCCGTCTCGAGCTGTGTTTCACCCGGTCCACGCAACCCGATTCCGCCTTTCTGCCGCTCGAGGTGAGTCCAGCCGCGCACCAGGCGCGTCGACAGATGCTTCAGTTGCGCAAGCTCGACCTGCAACTTTCCCTCGAAGCTGCGCGCGCGCTGCGCAAAAATATCGAGAATCAGACCGGCACGATCGAGTACGCGACAACGGAGTTCTTTCTCGAGATTGCGTTCCTGGCTTGGATTAAGCGCCGCCGACGAAATAACGAGCTCTGCCTCGCTTTCTTCGATCAGCGTGCGGAGTTCGTCGAGTTTTCCCTTGCCGATGAAATACCGAGGATCAGGACGACGACGTGAACTGACAAGCTCGCCCGTAATCACTGCACCCGCGGAACGGGCCAGTTCGGCAAACTCCTCACGTTCAGACTCCTCAGGTAATCCGTTGGGACTCGCGTGGACGAGGACTGCTCGCTCGCCACTTTGCGGTCGTTCAAACAATCACGACCTCCTGGTCCGGATCCCGGCGTGTAAGCTTACTCGTCACCATCTCCCGACTCGTCGTCCGGCAACGGCAGACGCACATTGCGTGACGGTACGACCGTCGAAATAGCGTGCTTGTAGACCATCTGGTTCACGCTGTTCTTGAGCAAGACCACGAACTGGTCAAATGAATCCACCTGGCCCTGCAATTTGATGCCGTTGACGAGGTAAATCGATACCGGAATCTTTTCCTTGCGAAGGATATTCAGGAAGGGGTCTTGCAAAGTCTGCCCTTTAGCCATGTTGGGTCTCCTTATTCTTATTCAGTTGTGCAAAAGTCGCTGCCCGGTGGCGCCGGGGTGCCCTTCAGCGGCTTTCTGCCTAAGCGTACTAAAAGTTTATCACAGGGACTGCGCCAGAGAAGCCGATATAGCATCAATCGTGCCCGCTTCAAGGGGATTGACGAGAAATATTTCATTTTCTGACCGCAACCAGGTGATCTGCCGCTTGGCGAGCTGTCGTGTGGCGAACAGCGCCCGATCGATTGCCTCTGCAAGCGAATATTCATCGTCGAGGTATTGCCAGAACTGGCGGTAGCCGACCGAGCGCATCGACGGGTGGTCGGCGGTCAGCCCGGGGCGCTGCCGAAGGGTCTTCATTTCATCAATGAAGCCGGTCTCAACCATATGGTCCAGCCGCTTGGCGATGCGCGCGTGCAACAGGCTACGAGGTTCGATGTTGAGCCCTATTTTCAGGTACCGGAAATCATTACGTTGCGGCGCCGACTCCCGCTGCCATGCGGACAAAGGCGTACCGCTGGAGCGATAGACCTCAAGCGCACGTTGAATGCGCTGCTTGTCATTCGGCTGTATGCGCGCGGCGATGGCTGGGTCGACCTTCTGCAGTTGTTCATGCATGGCCGGCCAGCCTGCTTTTTCGGCCTCGACATCGATTGCCTGCCGAACCTGGTGATCGGCGGACGGGAGTTCCGCGATTCCTTCAGTGAGCGCGCGGAAATACATCATCGTGCCACCGACCAGCAACGGAATACGTCCAGCAGCCAGGATGTCATCCATTTCGCGATACGCATCACGAATGAACTCACCGGCCGAGTAGCTTTGCTCCGGGTCGCGGATATCGATAAGGCGATGCGGTGTGCGTGCCAGCGTTTCAGCATCCGGCTTCGCGGTGCCGATGTCCATCCCGCGGTAGACAAGCGCGGAATCCACGCTGACAACGTCGCAGGGAAAGCGCTTGCAGAGACTGATCGCAAGATCCGTCTTACCGGTTGCAGTAGGGCCCATCAGCAGAATGGCCGTGTGTTGCATCGTGCTGTCCTAACGGCCGCGCAGGAACAATCGGTCGAGTTCTGCCATCGTGATCGTCGTCCACGTCGGGCGGCCATGGTTGCACTGATCCGCACGCTCTGTCGCTTCCATTTCGCGCAGAAGCGCATTCATCTCATCGAGCGATAACAAGCGGTTTGCACGGACCGAATGATGGCAGGCCATGGTCGATAGCAGCTCATCGCTCGCGGCTTCAACGCGGCTGCTCTGGCCGGATTCTGAAATGTCCGACAAGACGTCTCGCAACAACGACTCGACATCGGCATTTCGGAGTAACGCAGGGACTTCCCGGACGGTAAGTGTGGTGGGGCCGGAGCGATCAACAACCAGGCCCAGTTTTTCCAACGCGCTACCCGCTTCCTCCACAAGATTGGCCTCGTTCTCAGCAACGGAAACCGTCTCCGGCACCAGCAAAGGCTGACGAACGAGATCACGATCGTCATAACTCTGCTTGAGTCTTTCGTACGTGATGCGCTCGTGGGCAGCGTGCATATCGATAACGACCAGTCCGTCCTTGTTCTCGGCAAGAATGTAGACCCCCGCCAGTTGGGCAACAGCAAAGCCAAGTGGCGGTACATCCGTTGCGTCCTCGGGAACATCGGCCAAAGATGGCGCCGTCGCCATCGAGCGATAGGCAGCCAGCGTTTCCCGCACCGCGGATGGTGCAGGCCGCGCCGGCAGCGGCATGCCCCCCTGGTTGAACACCGCATTGCGTGTCATCGGAATAGGCGTTACATCATGACCGCCGGGACGAGTGTCGCCGAGTGCGACCTCGACAGTCTGCGCTACAACGCCATGCACACGCCGGCCGTCACGAAAACGCACTTCGTGTTTCGCCGGATGCGCATTGGCATCTACGCCTGTCGGATCCATCGTGAGATTGAGGACGTAGGCTGGGTATCGACCGTGAAACAGCACGTCCCTGTATGCGTGGCGCACGGCATGAGCGAGCGTCTTGTCAGTCACACTGCGGCCATTGACAAACCAGTACTGCAGATCGGGCTGGCTACGATTGAACGTCGGGAGCGCGATCCACCCTGACAACGCGATACCTTCAACCTCGCGCTCGATGTAGACACACTGTTCGCCGAACGCGTCGCCGCAGACCTTCGCGATACGCTTGCGCTGCGTCTCTTCATCCTTCGCCGCAACCAGTTGCAGCACAGTACGCTGATTGTGTGTCAGCGTGAATGCGATCTCCGGGCGAGACAGCGCAAGCCGCCGAATCCATTTTTCGATGTGGCCGAACTCGGTACGTTCCGTGCGCAGGAAGCGGCGTCGGGCCGGCGTGTTGTAAAACAAATCATGAACTTCGACCGTCGTGCCCTGCGGGTGGGCCGCCGGCGCCGGGCTACTGATATCCCCGCCGTCCGCTTCGATCTGCCACGCCGAATCACTATCGAGCGCCCGGGAACAGAGCGTCAACCTTGCGACCGAGGCAATGCTCGGCAGGGCCTCGCCTCGGAAACCGAGCGACGCAACTGCCTCGAGATCATCGAGACTCGAGATTTTGCTTGTCGCATGCCGCGACAACGCCAGTTCGAGCTCTGCCTTGTCGATACCCTTACCATCATCGCGAATACGAATGAGCTTCTGACCGCCCGCCACGATGTCGACCTGCACAGCCTGTGCGCCAGCGTCAAGGCTGTTCTCAACCAGTTCCTTGACTACGGATGCCGGGCGCTCCACGACCTCGCCTGCGGCGATCTGATTGATCAGGTGACTGGGAAGTAGCTGGATTGGCATGGCGGCAAACATCGGCAAAGGGCCGCCATTTTTTCAGATATCTGCAGAATTGTCTTGTGAAAGCGCCCCAGGGCACTTTGTGGCTACCAGGGCCCCTTATCCACCGGCAAAGATCGGGATGCTCAGTGTCTGGCCGATGCGAATTCTGTCGTTGGAAAGCTTGTTTGCCCGGCGAATAGCCGCCGTGCTGACATTGTATCGCTCAGCGATCTGCGAAACGGTGTCGCCTCGGGCAACGACGTGTCGAACCTGGCGCGTCGGTTCGCGGCGCAGGTCCATTGCAATCTGCGTGTCCGGCGGTGGGTTGGTATAGAAATAGCTGCGAACGCCCGCCAGGATGGCATTGGCCAGCCGGCCGCGGTATGCCTTGTCGCGGAGTCGTTTCTCTTCCGCCGGATTAGTCAGGAATCCGGATTCCACAAGTATCGATGGAATCTCCGCCGATGTCAGAACCGCGAGACTTTTTTCCCTGACCTTAGTGCTGTGCATCGTGGTGGCGCGGCCCAACTCGCGACTGACATGGTTGCCGACATCCATACTGGCGCTCATGGCCGCGCTTTGTGACAGATCATACAGCACTGACGCAAGCACAGGGTCTTTGTCATTGAGAAGAACGTCGCCAACCTTGACGGGTGCCTTGTCGCGTTTCGACAGGGCCGCTTTCGCCTCTCGATTTGCGCGGTCGAGATTCAGCGCGAAAACGGAGGCGCCGGCAGCGCGTCGGTCCTTGAACCCGTCGGCGTGAATCGATACGAACAGGTCCGCGTCACGATCCTGGGCAATCGCGACCCGCTCCTTGTGCTCAACAAACACATCGCGATCACGAATCAGCAACGCACGCATGCCCGGCTCCGCGTTAATCTTGTCCGCAAGGGTCTTGCTGATCGCAAGCACGATGTCCTTTTCCTTCGAGTGACGGCCGGACGTGCCCGGATCTTTACCGCCGTGCCCTGCGTCGATGGCAATGACGATATCGCGCCCTGGCCGATACCCCTCGGACGCCCGTTTGACCGTTGACAACGCACCTTCTTTCTCAAGGTCGATGACGAGCCTGTCACCATAGGTCGCGTTGGGACCGGCCGTAAACGTGCGGGAGCGAACAGCTGTATTGAGATCAAGCACCACGCGCAGCTGGCCGTCGGCCCGCACCGCGCTGCGAATCGATCGAACAGCGCCTGCGCCTTTCGGCATCGTCGCCAGAGACTTGGCAAGGCGGCTGTCCTTGAGGTCAATGACGAGGCGATCGGGACCGCGCAAGGTGAAGATGTTGTGTTGGACGGGGTGACTCAGGTCCAGAACGACCCGTGTCTTGCTATTTTCCGACCATATACGGACATTTTCGACCGATGAGGCCGCGAACGCCACGGGAGCGAGCAGCAGTAGCAGGACATACATGGTCAGTCTGATTTGAGCCATCAAGCGAAATCTCGAAGCCAGAATCCGGGATTATGTCGGGTGAGTATACGAATCTGGTAGAAAAAACCAATAGTTTTCGCTGAAAAATTATAAAGATAACTGACTTACTTAATCTTCTTGGTTATTGGTGTCAGTCACCTTGTTTCTAATCCAAGGTGACTGAGAACTTTTTAGCGAGTCTGGAGACCAGGGCTTTGCCGCGGTCGCTGAGGCCGACCAGATCGGCGGTTCGGCCTTCCCCGTCATAGGTGAGCGTGAGCGACAGATCCGCCTGGTCAGTTATGCCCGGCGCGCGATCTGGCCACTCGACGATACGGCAACCGTCATCCAGCTCGTTCCACCCGAGATACCGCAGCTCCTCTTCGTCCGAAACCCTATATAAATCAACGTGGTATATATTCCCCCTCGAAAGCGAATAGGGCTCGACGAGTGTGTACGTCGGGCTCGGCACGGGCCCCTCATGGCCCGCCGCCCGGATAAGGGCCCGCGCAAATGTTGATTTTCCGGCGCCCAGTTCGCCCCTGAGT
>JBFFOS010000068.1:0-15277 GCA_041574375.1 Woeseiaceae bacterium | reverse complement strand
CTTGCAGTGCCCATTCGGCTCGTCCGAGCCATGGCGCAGGCGCGTCTGTTCGAACACGTCGTGCGCCGTTGCTGCTTCGAGTGTCAGCGTCTCCTCGGCAACACCGGCGTGTTCGCGAAACATCGCGAAATAACAGACTTTTATGGTCTCCATGAAACAGCCTTGAGAATGCTGTCGGCCAGATCATCCGGCGTGTTGATGTTGTCGAGCGAACCTGGATCCGACTGTTCAAGCAGGAATGTATCAGACCGAATCAGAATCTTCCGCGGGCAATAAATACCCTCGTCCGCAAATCGCCGCATGATGGCGATGCTGCCTGCGCGGTAAATTGCGCAAAGGGGTTCGGGCAATCCATCGTGGCTGCTTACATAGGCTGTAAATGGATGATCCGCGGAGCAATTCTTCAGGAGGTGCGTGATCGTTTCGCCAGTAATGTTTGGGAGGTCGCAGGCAACAACGAGCCAATCCGAATCGGGGTGTTCCTCCATGGCCGACAGGATGCCGGCCAGCGGCCCCATATCATCGTATCGGTCCACGATTTGGGCATATTTGCGGCGCTCGCCGTCATCTTTCTGATCTGCGCGCGTCGAAACGAATACACGCTCGACTTTCTTGTCGAGCAGACCTGCAAGGTATGCAAGCTGCGATTGCCCGCCCCTGTCGAGCAGGGCCTTGTCCTGCCCCATGCGCCTGCTCTTGCCACCAGCCAGTATCAGACCATTTACCGGGATATCACTCATAGCGCCGGCTCATCTCGCTGGAAGTCCTTTTTGCCACCTGACTTTGCGATCAGCTTTGTCTCGCTGATGACGATATCGTGCGACATGGCCTTGAGCATGTCATAAACGGTCAGCGCGGCGACACTGGCGCCCGTCAACGCTTCCATTTCCACCCCGGTCTTATGATGCACCTTGCATTTGCAGTCGATGACGATGTCAGTGTCCTGCAGTTCAATGGCGATCTTGCAATTATCGAGACCAAGCGGATGACAGAATGGAATCAGTTCGTGGGTCTTCTTGGCTGCCATCACACCCGCGATGATAGCGGTAGCGAAAACCGGCCCCTTTTTGGTCTCGATTTCATCGCCTGAAATATGTGCCGCGATGTCAGCCGGCAGGCGCACGCGTGCTCGAGCATGAGCCTCGCGTTCCGTTGCTACTTTCTTACTGACATCCACCATCGTGGGTCGGTTCTCTGCGTCGATGTGGCTTAACTTGCTCAAGCGCTATCCTCCGATCCTGTACATTTCCACTTTGCGCAACACGTGTGCTTCCGCCGTTTCAGGCCGACGCAGCTCGCTGTAGCGATCCGCGCGCTGCAGCCATATCTGCGACAGTATATCGGTGAGCTCCTCATCGTCAGCGTCATTCCTCAGCGACTCTCGCAGATCCGTTCCCTGATTGGCGAACAGGCAAGTATAAAGTACGCCATCGGCCGACAGGCGCGCGCGGCTGCAGCCACCACAAAACGGTTCCGTCACCGACGAGATGAACCCGATTTCTCCCGCCCCATCAACGTACTTGTAACGATGCGCGACTTCACCCGGGTAGTTCTGGTCGACGCGCCGCAGCGGCCAGTGCCTTTGCACCTGCTCGAGCAAGTGCCGCGATGGCACTACCTGTTCGAGCCGCCAGCCGTTGCGGTTGCCCACATCCATGAATTCGATGAGCCGCACGATGTGATCAGTGCCGCGGAAATGATCGAGCAGGTCGAGCACGGTGTGGTCATTGATCCCCCGCTGTACGACGACATTAATCTTGACCGGCGTAAGACCTGCTCGCTGGGCCGCCTCGATTCCTTCCAGCACCCGCTCGAGGTCGCCGCGTCCGCCGCTCATATGCCTGAAGACATCTTCGTCCAGGCTGTCGAGGCTGATCGTGACGCGGTGCAGACCGGCGTCGGCAAGCTGCTGCGCTACCGGCGCGAGTAGCATGCCGTTAGTCGTCAGCGCCAGGTCGTTCACCCCCGGAATCGCGGCGAGTCCTGCAACCAGTTCGGCCAGGCGCTTGTCCAGCAGGGGCTCACCGCCCGTGAGGCGCATCTTGCTGACACCCAGCCCTGCAACGACGTGAGCAATTTTCAGGATCTCGTCATACGTCAGCCGTTGCTTACGGCTCAGAAACTCATAATCCTCGTGAAACTCGTCTTGGGGCATGCAATAAGGACATCGAAAATTGCACTGATCCAGCACGGAAATCCGGAGGTCATGCAGGGGGCGACGAAGTGCGTCGCGAATAATCGCAACATCGTCCGCAGCCGCTTTATCGGGTATTGGATTTGAACTCATGGGCGCATTCTGCCCGAAAGCATGATCGTTACAAAACGCAACAGACCTTTTTTTTGCCGTCTGCTAAGCTGCGGCGCTCTAAAACAAGGGATTTACCTCATGCATGTCACATTCAGCGCCAGGGAACTGGAGTTCCAGGAAGAAGTCCGGACATTTTTCCGTGACGAGTATCCCGACGACATTCGCAAAGTCATGGATTCGGGCGAAGAGATGCCACCCGACATGCAAATCCGCTGGCAGCAGATCCTCTACAGGAAAGGCTGGGCTGCGACCAACTGGCCTGTTGAGTACGGCGGCACAGGCTGGTCGCCGGTAGAAAAATATATCTACGCCCGCGAGGAAGGCCACGCCAACGCACCTTTGTTTATCCCGTTCGGCATGACCATGGTTGCCCCTGTCGTCTACACCTACGGCAGCGAGGAGCAAAAACAACGTTTCCTGCCCGATATCCTCGCGAGTAACGTGTGGTGGTGCCAGGGATACTCGGAACCCGGCGCCGGCTCCGATCTCGCCTCACTGAAAACCCGCGCAGACCTCGTCGGCGATCACTACGTCGTAAATGGGACGAAGACGTGGTTGACGCTCGGCCAGCATGCCGACTGGATCTTCTGCCTGGTCAGAACAAATACCGATGTTGCGCGTCGCCAGGAAGGTATCAGCTTCCTTCTCATTGACATGAAAACGCCGGGAATCTCGGTAAAACCCATTATCCTCCTCGACGGCAAACACGAGGTGAACGAGATTCACTTCGATAACGTGGAAGTCCCGGCGAATAATCTTGTCGGTGAAGAAGGGAAAGGCTGGACCTACGGCAAGGTGCTCCTGCAGCATGAGCGCACCAACTCAGCCAACACGTTTCGATCCCAATACCGCGCAAATAAACTTCGTATCCAGGCCTCAAAATCAGTACGCGGCGCGCCGCCGCTCGAAAACGACCGCAACTTCATGCGCAAGCTTGCGGCCGTCGAAGTCGAACTCAAGGGTCTTGAGTACACCGAACTGCGCACGCTCGCAGCGGTTGCCTCGGGCAATGCGCCCGGCCCCGAGTCATCGTTCCTGAAGATCAAGGGCACCGAGATCGTACAGGCCATCGATGCCTTGTACATGGAAGCCGCCGGTTATTACTCGCTGCCTTACAGGGCTGATCCGGCAGTGGGCGAAGGCGGTGAGAGCCTTAGTTCGCTGCACTATTTCAACCACCGCAAAGTCACGATATTCGCGGGTTCGAACGAAATTCAAAAGAACATCATTGCCAAGCATGTGCTTGGTCTATAGGTAGCGCACATGGATTTTTCCCTGAACGAACTGCAGACATTGATGGCCGACAGCGTCGGCAAATTCATCGACAACGAGTACGACTTCGATACGCGCCAGCAATACGCCGAAAGCGAACGTGGTTTCAGTGACGATGTCTGGAAAACGTTTGCCGAACTCGGCTGGACGGCCGTGCCATTTGCAGAGGAGGATGGCGGCCTGGACGGTGACTCGGTCGATATCATGGTGCTGATGCAAAGCCTGGCGCGCGGCCTCGTCGTGGAACCCTATATTGCCAACGTCATCCTCGCCGGTGGAATTTTGAAGCGCGTCGGCAACGAGGCGCAGAAAAAGCAATGGCTGTATCCGATGATTGCCGGCGAATTACAGGCGACGCTGGCATTTAATGAGCCGCAGGCACGGTATGAGCTGGCCAGCGTGGCGACGTCTGCAGCTCGGGACGGCGATGAGTGGGTACTCAACGGACACAAGGGCCTGGTTCTCAATGGTGGCACCTCTGACCTGCTGCTCATACCGGCGCGCACGGCGGGCAACGTCGGCGATGAACATGGAATCACGTTGTTTGCTGTTGCCGCTGACAGCGATGGAATGTCCTGCGAGGCCTATGCGACAGTCGACGGATTGCGCGCCGCCGAGATTACGCTGGATGGTGTACGTCTGTCCGGGGACGCCGTACTCGGCAACGTGGATGAGGGATTCGCGGCACTCGCCGCGACTATTGACGATGCGACACTGGCGGTTTGCGCCGAGGCCGTCGGCATCATGTATGCCCTCAAGGACAAGACCGTCCAGTATTCGAAAGACCGCAGCCAGTTCGGCGTACCGATCGGCAGTTTCCAGGTACTGCAGCACCGCATGGTAGATATGCTCATGGCTTGCGAACAGGCGCAGTCGCTACTCATGTGGGCTGTCATGACGAATGCGGAAGGCGGCGAAGAAAGCAGGCGTGCCGTCAGCGCCATCAAATACATGATCGGGACGGCCGGGCAAAGGCTCGGAGAAGATGCCGTGCAGATACATGGCGGCATGGGCGTCACCTGGGAACTGGATGTAGCGCATTATTTCAAGCGCCTGACCGCGATTTGCACCCTTTTCGGCAGCGCCGACTGGCATCTGGACAAACTTGCCACCTGATACACTCGGGGAATGATCCCTCAGGCCGTTGCTGATTTTTATGCCGTCAACCAGGAATTGCTCTGGTTAACGACGCTATTTATCGACCTGGGCTGCACGTTGATCTTGTACCGCCTGTTCGGCAAGGCCGGTTTACAGGTTGCGATTACCCTGGCCATCGTACTGGCGAACCTGCAGGGGCCGAAGCTGACGGTCATCTTCGGCCTGCAAACCAGCCTCGGAGTAATCTTCTACTCGAGCATCTTTTTCGCAACGGACGTGCTCAGCGAGAACTACGGTAAGCAGGCGGCAAACAAAGCGGTCCGCATGGGATTTGCCGTCAGTGTCATTGTTCTCATCATGCTCAGCATTGCCCTGATGTACCTGCCGAGCAACAAGCCGGAGACGGCGGAATTTGCCGCTTCGATACACGGTGCCTTCGAGACCATTGTCAATTTCACGCCGCGCTTCATTTTCGGTTCGCTGCTCGCCTATTACATCAGCCAGCATTTCGATGTCTGGGCGTTCCACAAGATAAAATCGATTACCGGCGATCGCTGGCTCTGGTTGCGCAACAATGGCTCCACGCTTGCCTCGCAGGTCGTCGATACGACGATTTATTCACTGGTGGCATGGTGGGGTCTCGTTGATCTGAAGACCGCCCTCGCTCTCGGTGCCGCCAAGTACCTCTTCAAGGTAGTGATTGCCGCCTTTGATACCTTGTTTATCTATTGGGCGCGCTACAGCTTCAGGCATCAGGCAGGACCAGACCTGGCCTGATAAACTCGTGCCTGGGGACAGGAGGTACGCAATGAATTACAAAACGCTTTACTTGATACTGGCTGTTCTTGGCGTGGCGATCCCATGCTTGTTCTTCGCTGATTTCATCCAGGCGAACGGCCTGGACATGACGGCCTTCATTGAGGCCGCGTTCGCAAACGGCGCTACTGGTGGGCTGACTTCCGACTTGCTGATTTCTTCTTTCGCATTCTGGGTCGTGATCATTGAAATGTGGCGCAGCGACAAGGGCCCGGCGCCATGGGCATTTATCATCTTGAACCTGCTCATCGGCTTGTCTTTCGCTTTGCCGCTGTATCTATTCATGCGCCACTTCACACGTCCGGTGCACGCGCTCTGAATCACATGCAGCCATCGGGTGTCATTACAATCACCACCGACTTCGGCCATAAAGGGCCATTTGCAGCGGTGATGAAGGGCGTCATTCTGGGGCGATTTCGCGACGCCAAGATCATCGATCTTGCCCACGATATTCCCGCGCAATGGCCGCCCGAGGCCGGGTTCTGGGTCAGCCGCTCGTACCAGTGGTTCCCGAAAGGCACTGTTCATCTCGCAATCGTGGATCCGGGCGTCGGCACCGAACGGGACATTTTGCTGGCCGAGTGCGACGGACATGTTTTCATGGCGCCGGATAACGGGCTGCTCGCACAGTTATTCGATCATTGCGCCGAGCCGCGCGTTTACAAACTTGATATCTCGAAACTGGATTCGCTGAACCTGCCCATGCCCAGCGCGACCTTTCACGGCCGCGACATTTTCGCCCCTATCGCAGCAGAACTCGCTGCGGGACGTATTTCGATTCAGCACATGGGTACGGAGACACGCGAGTGGACACCCGGATGGATCGACGAGCCTGATGTCACTGCGGAAAAGATCACCGGCGTAATCGTCACAATGGATACGTTTGGCAACCTGATCAGCAACATCGATGCCAGCCTGATTCGAGACTTCCGCGAACCCGTCGCCAACATCGCCGGTCACCAGATTGCCATGCGCACGACGTATGGCCGCGCAAAGCCGGGCGACTACCTCGCACTCGTCAATTCATTTGGAGTCATCGAGATCGCGAAGTCCGAAGGTAGTGCGGCGGATGGACTGGGCACCGCCCGAGGGGCACCGCTGGTCATTCGCGACGGCCACGTAACCTGATTTATTTGGCTTGTCCCTGCAGCGCCTGCTTTTCGAGCTTCGCCCACGAGTCGCGCAGCGTCACGATGCGGTTGAATACGTGAGCATCCTCGGCATCGTCCGCCGAATCCTTGCAGAAATAACCCAGTCTCTCGAATTGCACGGCCTCGTCGATTGAAGCCAGCGACGGTTCAAGCTTCGCAGCAACAACGTCGAGCGAGTCCGGATTCAGGACGTTGTGGAAGTCCGCCACGGCATTCGGATTGGCGTCGGTAAAGAGACGATCGTAGAGCCGCACCGATGCATCGACAGCGTGCGCGCAGGACACCCAGTGAATCGTGCCCTTGACCTTGCGGTCCGAGGTGCCCGTGCCGCTTCGAGTGTCGGGATCATAGCTGCAGCGCAGTTCGACCACCTCGCCGTCATCATTCTTGATGACCTCATCGCAACGAATGATGTAGCCAAAGCGAAGCCGGACCTCGCCTCCGGGCTTCAGGCGGAAAAACTTGCGCGGCGCATCTTCCATGAAATCATCCTGTTCAATCCAGAGCTCGCGCGAAAATGGCAGCTCCCGCGTGCCGAAATCCGGGTTGGCCGGATGATTCATCGCCTCCATGAGTTCGACCTGGTCTTCCGGGTAGTTGGTCAGTACAACCTTGAGCGGGCGCAGCACGGCCATTCGCCGCGGCGCTGCCTCGCCGAGTACGTCCCGGACACAGGTTTCGAGGGCGCCCATCTCGATCAGCTTGTCTTTCTTCGTCACCCCGGCACGTTTCACAAACTCGCGCAATGCTGCCGGCGGGTAACCACGCCGGCGCATGCCTGAGATTGTCGGCATGCGGGGATCGTCCCATCCCGATACAACGCCTTCGTCAACGAGTGCCTTGAGCTTGCGCTTGCTCGTAATCGTGTAGGCAAGATTCAGCCGTGAGAATTCGATCTGGCGCGGACGATGCTCAGGCTGCAACTGGTCGAGGAACCAGTCGTAGAGCGGTCGATGATCTTCGAACTCGAGCGTGCACAGTGAGTGCGTGATGCCTTCGTAGGCATCGGACAGACCGTGTGCGTAGTCGTACATCGGATAGATGCACCACTTATCGCCCGCATTCTGGTGGGGAATGTGGCGAATTCGATAGATCGCGGGGTCACGCATATTCATGTTCGGCGACGCCATGTCGATCTTGGCACGCAGGACATGCTCGCCATCGCCAAACTCGCCGGCATACATGCGGCGGAACAGATCCAGATTTTCCTCGACGCTGCGATCACGGTATGGACTGTCCTTGCCAGGCTCGGTCAGCGTGCCTCTGTGTTCGCGAATCTCTTCGGCACTGAGGCTGTCTACATACGCGACGCCTTGTTCGATCAGTTGTATTGCGGACTCGTACAGGCGGTCGAAATAGTCTGACGCATGCGTCAGCCGGTCTTCCCAATCAAATCCCAGCCAGTGCACGTCATCCTTGATCGCCTCGACGAACTCAGGGCTCTCCTTGCCCGGATTCGTATCGTCGAGACGCAGAAACGTTCGCCCGCCAGTCTCTGCGGCTACGCCGAAGTCGAGGCAGATCGCCATGACGTGCCCGACATGCAAATAGCCGTTCGGCTCCGGTGGAAACCGGGTCACGATTTCGGCGTGCTTGCCGGACGCGAGGTCGTCGTAAATGATCTTGCGGATGAAATCCCGTGGTTCGCTATCGTTCATGGGCCCGGATTGTACGCGAACTTCTTTAAACGCGGGGCAATTCGCGTACAATTGCGCGCTGTCTTATCCGCGCACGAAAATACCTTTAACATGCCGAAAATTACCTTACCTGACGGCTCTGAACGTCAGTACGACGCCGCGACCAGCGGAGCCGACATCGCTGAAAGTATCGGTACTGGGCTCGCACGGGCAGCCGTTGCCGTCCGCGTTGACGGCGACCTGTGGGACCTGAATCGCGAAATCAGCGCCGATGCCGACGTCGCGATCATCACCCGTGATTCTGACGACGGCATCGAGCTGCTACGCCATGATGCGGCGCATGTGCTCGCAGAAGCCGTCAAAGAACTCTGGCCCGAGACACAGGTGACCATAGGTCCCGCGATCGAGAACGGCTTCTACTACGATTTTGCCCGCGAAGAACCGTTTACCGATGCTGACCTCGAGACCATCGAGAAGCGTATGCAGGAAATCGTTGATCGCGATGAGGTCATCGAGCGTGAAGTCTGGCAGCGTGACAAAGCCGCCGACTTTTTTCGCGGCATCGGCGAGGCGTACAAGGCCGAAATTATCGAGAGTATTCCGTCAGATGAAGACCTGACACTGTATCGCCAGGGCGAATTTATCGACCTGTGCCGTGGCCCTCACCTGCCATCGACCGGCAAGCTGGGCAAGGCATTCAAACTGACACACGTGTCAGGCGCCTACTGGCGAGGCGATTCAAATAACGAAATGCTGCAGCGCATATACGGCACCGCCTGGTCCAACGACAAAGCATTGCGCAAGTATCTGCACATGCTCGAGGAAGCCGAGAAACGCGATCATCGCCGTCTCGGTCGCGTCATGGACCTATTTCATTTCCAGGAAGAAGCGCCGGGCGCCGTATTTTGGCATCCGAACGGCTGGGCTATTTATCAGACCCTGATTTCCTACATGCGCGAAAAGAATACCGAAGCCGGTTACCAGGAGGTCAACACCCCTGAAATCATGGCGAAGGCCCTGTGGGAGAAGTCCGGCCACAACGCAGCCTTTGGCGACAACATGTTTACGACAGAGACTGTCGATGGTCGTGTGTACGCGGTCAAGCCGATGAACTGCCCGGGCCATATCCAGGTGTTCAACCAGGGCATTAAGAGCTATCGCGACCTGCCGCAACGTCTGGGCGAATTCGGCAAGTGTCACCGCTACGAGCCCTCGGGTGCATTACACGGCATGATGCGTGTGCGCGCATTCACGCAGGACGACGCGCATATATTCTGCACACCCGAGCAGATTTCCGACGAGTCGATTGCAGTCTGCAATCTGATACTCAGCATCTATAAAGACTTCGGGTTCGACGACGTACGCATCAAGTTTGCGGATCGACCCGAGGTGCGCGTTGGCGCCGACAAAGTCTGGGACCAGGCCGAGCAGGCGCTCCTGCAGGCGCTCCAGGCGAGTGGCTTCGAGTACACGCACAACCCGGGCGAAGGCGCGTTCTACGGCCCGAAGCTGGAGTTCGTCCTGCGCGATGCCATCGGCCGCGACTGGCAGTGCGGTACGTTGCAGGTCGATCTCAATATGCCCGAACGCCTCGGTGCCACCTACATCGGTGAAGACGGCAACAAGCATGTTCCCGTGATGTTGCACCGTGCCATGCTTGGGTCGATCGAACGCTTCATGGGCATCCTGATCGAACACCATGCGGGCAACCTGCCGCTGTGGCTGGCGCCACAGCAGGTCAAGGTGCTGACGATCACATCCGATGCTAACGAGTACGCAAACGAGATCGTTGCCGAACTGAGGGCCGCGGGCCTGAGAGCGGACTGTGATCTGAGGAATGAAAAGATCTCGTACAAGGTTCGCGAACACAGCGTGGCCAAGGTGCCCGCACTGTTCGCAGTCGGCCAGCGCGAAATCGAAAATCGTACCGTTGCCGTGCGCAGACTCGGCTCCAAACAGCAGCAGGTCATACCCCTCGAAGAGGCCATTGCGGCCCTCACGGCCGAGGTCGAATCCCGGGGCTAAGACCGACCGGGACCCTGCTGCTGGCCCGTCATTCAGGCCGGCCTCGCGACAGCGTTTGCGCAGCATTTGCGATTGTCTGAGCAGTCGCCAGCCCAAACGTGACGCGCCCTGCACTTCTACTGTGCGCCGTGTCACAGATTCAAGATAATGTCGCCCCCTGCCGGCAATACGCTCAGAGCCCGCGGATATACTCCTCTGACGCAAGGAGAGTCCGCGTAATTGAACATAAGGCTCTGGAGGAATAAAAGTGCTGCTGGACCATTACAAGACACAAGTATTGTTGCTGCATAGCGAACAGAGCACCCTGGACTCGTTGAGTTCGGGTTTTAGCGATCGCTACACGGTGCATTACGCCACCAGCGGAAGCGAAGCACTGAATACGCTCGTCGAGACGCCGATCAACGTCATCATTTCGGCGCAGGATCTGCCGGGTATGAGCGGCCTCGAAGCTCTGCGAGAAGCCAAGAAACGTTCACCCGAAATAATCGGCATTCTGCTGGCCGGCAGTGCCGACCGGAGCCTCGAGGCACTGGTCGGCGAAAAAGAAGTCTTTCAGATCGTTCGTGGCAATGTGACGGCCGAGTCCGTACGCAAGATAGTCGATAGCGCGACGCAGCAGGTGCGCCTGATGGCCCTGGCTGAGTCGGCCAATGACATGGCCGCCAATGTCGACGAACCCGCCGAACATATCGTCATGGAAACGTCGGAGAACGGCTCCACGATCATCAGCGACGGCACAGGCCGTATGCCGGCGTTGGATCCTGAGAAGGTATCCGCGGCAGCGGCAGCGGGATCCCGGTCTATCGATGTTCTGGTTCTCACCAAAGACCAGGAGTTCCTTACCACTATCAAGGAATCATCGCGCGGCTTGCACACGGTGCATTACGCCAACACCGTGTCTCAGGCCGATGAGATCATTCGCAAGCACAAGGTAGGCGTTGCGGTAGTGGACGCCGGCATGATCGGCAAAAAAATCGAACGATTGACACAGCACCTGCGGAAAGGATCTGCGCGACTCGTGTCTATCGTCGCCGGTCGCCGCGACGACGGCGAGATGCTCATGGATCTCATTAATCGTGGCAAGGTATATCGTTTCCTGCTGAAGCCAGTATCGCCCGGCCGTGCGCGGCTTGCCGTGGAGGCATCAGTCAAACACCATCTCGAAGCCCCTGATGCGGCATTCAAGCTCAAGGGAACGCCTGCTGCGCCGAAGGCGGCCCCAAAACCGGCGGCAGCAACGCAGGCAAAACCTCAGCCCAAACCGGTTGCCAGGCCAGCGCCTGCGGCAAAAGCGCAACCGGCTCCGAAACCTGTCGCTGCAAAACCGAATGTCAGTCCTGCATCGGCGCCTGCAGATCCACCACTGGGCGAGCCGAAAAATAAGTCGCCGATCGACCACGGCTTGTCGAGCGCATTTGAGGACAACGGCTCGAATTTCACCGCAACTCTCAGCGGCCTTATCAGCTCGTTTAAAGAGAACCGCAAGGAAGCTGCGCCCGTTGCTCCGGCAGCTCCCGCGAAAACGGCAACAGCCCAGGGAGCCGCATCGCCGACAGGCGGAATGGGCGGGTCTCTCGTCAGGAATCCCAAAATAATTGGCATCGCCGCCGCCGCAGTTATCGTAATCGCCAGCGTACTGTTCTGGTTTATGAGCGGTAACGACGCAGTCGAGCCTGTTGAGGATTCTTTGCTTACGTCGACTCCGTCGATCACGGAAGAGGATGTCGTCGTCGAAGAGCCTGTAAATGCGGGCGCTGACGCCCGGCCGCTTGTCGATGAAGCCAGGCTGGCCCGCGGCGCTGGCCAGATTTTCAATCCCGCTGGTTCCAATGCCATCGAATTATTCATCGCAGCGGTTGCTGCCGATCCGTCAAACGCCGTCGTCGCGGCCGAACTTGATGCTATTGTCGAACAGGCTTTGGGCATGGCCGAGACCGCTGTACTCGAGTCACGTCTCGATGATGCCGCTGCGGCACTTGAACGCGTGGCATTGGCCGACGCCGACAACCCTCGCCTGCCGTTCCTGGCCGCACAACTTTCGCAGATGCAGCTTCGCAATCATCTCGCAAATGCACGTGCCGCAGTTCGCGATACGCGCTTTGAAGATGCCGGCAACGCGATCGCAGCTGCCCGTGCGCTCGGAATCGCTGATACGACAGAAGTAGACGCCGTCGCCGATGCACTCGATTCCGCACGCAGCGAACAACGGGTCGACGAGGTGTTGGCGCTGGCCAACGCCCGTCTCGAGGAAGGCGACTTGCTGAGCCCGGCCAACGATAATGCTCGTTACTATTACGACCTCGTGCTAACGAATGATCCGGGCAACACGGCAGCACGCCAGGGCCTCAATGTCATCGCCAGCAAACTCGTACTGCAGGCGCGTACAGAGATCGATGGTGGCCGGCTGGATGATGCAGTGCAACTCCTGAATGACGCGCGCGGTATCGACGCATCGAACAGCGAACTGGCTGCGGCCGACGCCGCGCTCGCCAACGCGCGCGATGCCATCATTTTGCAGGAACAACGTCGCGCTGAAGAAGCGCGGCGTCAGGCCGAGGCGAAGCGCCAGGCCGAAGCTGATCGTCAGGCGGCCGAGGAGGCCCGCCTGGAAGAGCAACGTCTCGCTGCTGAAGAAGCTCAGGCCGCGGCTACCGCTACCCAGGAAGACGAGCCCGTGACTGACACCGCGGCTGCCGAGGCAATGGATGAGCCTGTCGGCGAAAATGTGCTCAACGAGACGCCGGTTGCAATCAGCACGCTGACTCGCACCAAGTACTCCGCACCGAAATACCCGCGCGTCGCGCAGCGGAGAAACCTGTCGGGCTGGGTGTCCATCGAATTTACGGTTGCCCTGGACGGATCAGTGCGGGACGTGGAAGTTCGCGACGCGGAACCTGCAGAGATTTTCGACAACGCGGCCATCCGGGCGGTCCAGAAATGGGAGTTTGAGCCGGTTCTCGAAAACGGCGTCGCTGTCGAAAAGCGCGCTGGCGTGCGCATGATGTTCGCACTGGAGTAGGCAAGAGCGGCGGCGAGTCGGCCGATTTTCGACCGCACTGGACCACTTTGAATAATCCCGCTACCCTGAGCGGGATTATTTCAATGTCGGTCAAAATAATGTCACAAGAAACCACGCGGGCGGTCGACAAACCGGCCCGCAAGCAGCAGCAGCGCAGTATCATCACGCAAGAGAAATTGCTCGATGCGGCGATCGATGCATTCTCCGAAAAGGGTTTTAAAGGCACGTCGACACGAGATATTGCCGAGCGAGCGGGTGTGCATCACCCGTTAATCACGTATCACTTCAAGAACAAGGACACATTGTGGCGTGCCGCTGCCGACAGGGTCTTCCGCGATTTCCGTCATTCTCTTGCGGCGTCGCTCGAACATCACAAGGACGAATCTCCGAAAGAACGCATGGCATCCATGATCAGGGCCTATCTCCATTACGCCAAGAGTCAGCCTGCATTGCACAAGGTGATGGTGCAGGAGGCCAGCTATCCGAATGCGCGCCTTGACTGGTTGATTGAGACACACCTGAAGCCATTTTTTGACGCGTCATTTGCCTTGATCGAAGAACTACAGCAGATAGGCGTGGCGCCGCCGGGCAATCCGAAGCTACTGTTCAACATGATCCGCCTCTCTTCCGGCGGCCTGCTTGCGTTGGCGAACGAACTCAAGGCATCGAGCGGAATCGATATCGACGAAGAGGGCACTCTCGATGAGATTGCCGAGATGATCGTCAACGTATTCCTGCCCGGCGAGTTTCGCCAGACAGCCTGACCTACTTGCAGGAGTACAGGTAGAGCATCTCCATCGCGAGGTGCCCTGCGGCAAGTGATGTTATCTCGGCGACGTCGTAGGCAGGCGCAACCTCGACAATATCCATACCGACCAGGTTGATTCCTCTGAGTCCCCGAAGTATCGACATGGCCTGGTGGCTCGTTAGCCCGCCACACACGGGCGTGCCGGTGCCGGGCGCATAGCTCGGGTCCAGGCAATCGATATCGAAGGTCAGATAAACCGGGTTTTCTGCGAGGTGCTTGCGTGTCTCTTTGATGACGGCTGCCACACCATTCTCGTGTACGCGCGGCGCATCGATGATATTGAATCCGATCGTATCGGGGTTTTCGGTACGTAGACCAATCTGCACTGACGTTGCCGGATCGACAATCCCGTACTTCGCGGCCCAGTAGAACATTGTCCCGTGATCGATACGGTCATTCTCATCCGCCCACGTATCGCTGTGCGCATCAAAGTGCAGCAGACTGAGTGGTGCACCGTGCTTCCTGGCATGCGCTTTGAGCAACGGATAGGAAATGAAGTGATCGCCACCCAGTGTCAGGAGGCCCGGCCCCTGGTCAATGATCCTGAACGCGTGCTCCTCGATCGCCGCGGGGACCAGTTCGGGCCTGCCGTGATCGAAAAAACAGTCGCCAACATCGGCGACGGCCAGTTTGTCGAAGGGATCAAATTCCATCCCGTAAGGCTTTTCCCACGCCATGATGGTCGATGCATTGCGAATTCCGCGCGGTCCCAGCCTGGCGCCCGGTCGATTAGTCGTCGCAGTGTCAAATGGCACGCCCGTCACGGCGACATCAACGCCCTTGAGATCCCGGGTGTACTTGCGCCGCATGAACGACGTGACACCCGCGTAGGTAGGTTCGGGCGTCGTCCCGTACAGGCTGTCGCGAGTAATCGCGTGATCGCTTTTGTACTTATCCATATTTTGTCGCCTACGCTTTAATCGCCCTGGCAGTCAGGTCAAGAACCTTGCGCGTGACCTCGATGATCGTATCAGCCTCGCTGTGCGAAAGCGTGAAAGGCGGCGCGCAAATAATCGTATCGCCGGAAGCGCGAAGGCACAGACCGTTCTCGATGAACAAGTCGCGGGCAATGCCACCAACGCCCTGCTTCGCATCAAATCGTTCCAGTGGTTCCTTCGACTTGACGAGCTCGAGCGCGCCCAT
>JBFFOS010000067.1:0-15503 GCA_041574375.1 Woeseiaceae bacterium | reverse complement strand
GATGACCGGGATTCGGCAGTTCGATCTGCAGCCGGCGCTGACATTCGAGGTTGGTCTGCTGCACTTCGATAGCATGCCCCTGTCGGTCGGCGCCAGTCGCTTCGCGAAGCATCTCGGCCGGGTACTGAAAGAATTTCTCACCGACCCTTAGTTTCCCCATAGCCCGAGGTTATAGAGGTCTCAACACAGATCATTGGTGCCACGGGGCGAGCGCTCAGTAGTATTCGCTCATGAACGAGAACATCCGTGTAATTCAGTACGGACTCGGGCCGATCGGCTGCGCGACAGCCAGGTTGATTGCCGAGCGGGATAAGCTCGACCTTGTCGGTGCCGTTGACATCGACCCCGCGAAGGTGGGCAAAGACGTATCTGAAGTGATCGGTCTCGACGCTCCGCTTGGCGTCGAGGTAAAGCCGAACATTGGCGAGGTTGGCACGAGCGCCGATGTTGTGCTGCACACGACAAATTCATTCTTCGACCAGTTTGCTGGCCAGGTAGTCGAGCTTCTCGAGGCGGGTTTCGATGTCGTGTCGACGTCCGAGGAGCTGTCGTTTCCGTGGCACTACAACGAGGCCGCAGCCACTGCACTTGATGCGGCAGCCAGGAAAGCCGGCAAGACTGTGCTCGGTACCGGCGTCAACCCCGGCTTCCTGATGGACTCGTTACCGATTTTTCTTACCTCGATCTCGCAAACGGTCGAGCACATCGACGTAAGACGAGTGATCAATGCCACGACCCGGCGGGGTCCATTTCAGGCAAAGATCGGTTCCGGGATGACGGTTGATGCATTCAACGCCAAGATCGCGGAAGGGCGAATGGGTCACGTCGGGATTCCGGAGTCGATGGCGATGATTTTCGATACGCTGGGCAAGGAACTCGTCAAGTTCGAAAATAACGTCGTGCCACTTGTGGCAGCAGAGCCGATCAAGACATCACACTTTGATGTTCAGGTCGGTCAGGTTCGAGGACTGGAACAGACCGCCAGCGGAGAAACCCGCGACGGTGAATTCGTATCGTTTACTTTCCGGGCCGCGCTGGACGAGATGCCCGATGGCGATACGATCACGATCAGCGGCCGTCCCGACCTGGTCATTAATTTGCAGGGCACGAATGGCGATCTCACGACTTCGGCGATCGCGGTCAATGCAATAAAGAACACGCACAAGGCCGCGCCCGGTGTTGTCACGATGCGCGACCTGCCTATCGTCTCTTTTTCCTAAACTCGCTGGCTCTAAGTGTCAGTCCTCTGCCGGCGCATCAAAGACCGTTGAGAAGAACAAGGCGTTGAGAAACAGCTTGTTGGTGCCGTACCAGTAGCCACGGAAGTTCGGGTTGTCGGCGAACAATATGACACTGCCGGCGCCCGAGCGTTCCGCAATCAGAGACGGCGTGCCGGCCAGCGCGTCGCGATTCTCATCGGACACGAAGCCCGAATACACGGGATCGTCACTGTAGGCGATGACTGTGCCGAACGGGTTTTCCGTGGGCAGGACGGGCTCGCTGATGTTCTTGTGCAGGTAGATGGACCGGTCTGAATAACCGAACCCGAGCGGGTGCGATGTATCGAGGTCGGCCGCGAAGATGGCGCCGCCGATGACCTTTGCCGCCTCGTAGTCGTCCTTGCCACTATAGGGAAGGCGTTCCGTGACATCTTCGACTTCCTCCGGTTCTTCGTCAGCTTCTTCTGTGACAGACGCTAGCAGCGCTTCCTCACTTTCCGGGTCGACCCAGTCGAGCGTGGTTGCCCGCAGCCACGGCGCGGCATCGCGTATGCCAATTGCTGTACCGCCGTCGCCGATCCAGAGCCGCAGGCGATCCGCGAAATCCGGCTCATACTCACCGTAGTCGCCTCCGGGGAAGATAATGTGCGTGTAACGGTCCCATGTGATTTCGCCCAGCGATTCGCGTTTGCGCAGCGTGATCGGCATCTTCATCCGGTAATCGGCCAGGTGCCAGATTTCTCCCGCGTCATAAAGGCTCACGTCATCACCGACCACAAGCAGAACCTTCGGCAGATCCAGTGGCCGCACCGATGGGCCACCGACATTGATACCGGCGGTGCCCGTGGTGCTGCGGCCTGACGTCAGCGCGTGCACGGCGACACCATCCTCGGCCGCGATCGTCTGCATCAACGCATGAATGTCGGCGCGCTCGACCTCCTGTCGGTCGAGGGGCACGACGATGGCGCCACGTGAAAACTCGCGGGCCCCGGCCGTTGTCATCACGGCGAGCGGTTTCGTCGCGACGCGTGCATGTAAACTCGCGTCGAGAACACGGTGCAGAGCACGCGGTGCGAAATAGGGAGCCCATTCGAACACGTAGGCGTAAGACGATTCCGCGGGCGGGCTCACTGTCGGTGGTGACGGAACGAAGGCATCGCCGATCAGGCCAGAGCGAAAGTCCCGCCCTTTGAGTGCGGCGAAGTCCAGGCCGAACGCAGGCGGCAGCACCCATGTGGATACGTCATAGAACGTGGCATCCTCGAATTCGCTGACCGCCTCGAAAATGCTGCGGATCAACCGGAACTGCGGTTGCGATACCGGCACGATCATCGCGTCTTTGGCGCTAAAGGCTTTGCCGTTGACTGTAATGTCGCGCGTCAGGTGATAAGCCTCGATACGGTGGTAGTTCAACAGGTCGATGAAGAAACGCATTCTTGCCGGATCGGCGGATGCCGAGAGCACCCATGCCCTGGTCGGGTAGTCCGCCGCTGCGCGAAGTGCGCTCGCGTAGAAATCCGCCTGGTATCGCAGGTACTCGCGCCTCAGGTTTGCACCCGCCTCGAGGCTCGCGATGCTCGTGCGGAAATGCTTGCGAATGTTTTCGCGAAAGGTCCGCAGGCCGTTCGGGGTTTCGATCTCGCGCCCCAGTGTTGCCGCTGCCTCATACAGAACGCCGATGCCACCATTGACCAAAGGAAAGGTCGACCCCTTGCCGATGTAGTAGTTATCGAAGCGCTCACCCTGAAAATACAACCGGCCTTCGCTGTCGAGAAAGTCCTCGGACGTCCTTACGGTCTGTTCCAGAAGTTCCTCAGCCCTCTCCGGCACGAGCGGGTTGGTTCGCGTGGCTACGCCGGGGTGAAAGTAGTATGTGCTCCCGTTGCCCATCTCGTGGTAATCGACGGTCAAATTGGGCCGCCATTCGTGCCATTTGCGCATCCAGGCTCGGGGTTCCGGCTGGGTGAGCAACAACCACTGGCGATTCAGGTCGAACCAGTAATGATTGGTGCGCGCGAACTGCCCGTTGAAGCGATGCTCGACGTGTCCCGGATCGGCTATGGGCTGCTGCCCGCCGAAGGCGTCGGCCCAGGCAATGCGCTGCGCATGCCCGTCCGGATTGAAGATCGCGGTAGTGAGAACGACCGTGGTGTCGAGAATGCGTTCGATCTCGTCGCCCTGTGCAGCCGCAAGGTGATAGACGAACGGCAGCGATGCGTCCATGCCGCTGGCCTCGGCGCCATGTACGCCGAAATTTATCCACGTCACGCCCGGCATATCGTCACGTAATCGTTCGGTACCGCCGGGCTCTGTCAGCGCGATGTGCTCCGCGCGAATGGTATCGAGGCGGGCGTGATTATCGGGCGAGGTTCCCACGAGAAACAGGATTGGCCGCCGCTCATGGGTGTGACCAATCACCTCGAGCGACAGGCGGTCGCTCAAGCCCGCGACGTGCGTGATGTAGTCAACCAGCTCGTGATGACGGACTGGCGCATCGCCCAGTGGGTGCCCGAGAAATTGCTCGGGTGTTGGAATCGCTGGATCGTAAGCCGTGCCAGCCGGATACATGTCGATGTCCGCGTCGCGTACGTCAACGTCGGCTACCGCGGAGCCAAGAAACAGTGTGCATCCGATAATTGTGGTCAGGCACGTTCGCATAGTTGTTCTCCGGGAATAATTATTGGGTAGGGCAGCTGGCACCCATGGCCGTGCCTTCCCAGTCGACATCGGCGACACCCTGCCATGCATCATTCGTTCTTGCGACAAGGTGTACGCGGCCGAAAGACGCATGAGTGTCAACGGGCACGACCTCGAAGCCGGCCGCTCGCAAAGATTCGGCAACCTCGGGCGACCAACCGCGCTCAGGTGTCATTTCGAGATTGATTTGTTCGTCGTACGTTGTACGTTCGCTCGATTCGGCGTCGCCACTTACCGGGTGGACTCGCGGCAGTGCTACGGCCTCATCGGGCGCATGCCCCTGGTCAATGTAACGAGAAATGGTCTGTACGATCGCCGACAAGATACGCAAGCCACCGGCGGCCCCCAGCGCCAGCACGACTTCGCCATCGCGGGTTACCACGGTCGGTGCAATGGTCGTGCGTGGCCGCGAACCCGGTACCTGGTCAGCAGCCGACAGGTAGCTGCCCATTGTGGTTGCATAGACGAATCCCAGCCCGGGCGTAATAACCCTGGAGCCGAACAGCGGTCCGACGGTCTGCGTGATGCTCACGACACGACCATCACAGTCGGCGATAGTGAAATGCGACGTGTGGTGGCTATCCTGTCCCCAGTGACTGCCCGCCCAGTCATGCCCGGCAGACGATATCGTCGTCGCCACAGAGGCGTTCGCCGGCATGGCAGCTGGCACCCGGATGCTGGCTGCCTGTTGTGCGGCCCATGCCTTGTCCTCCACACGATCGAGATCGGCTTCGGCCCGGTCCTCATCCATGCTGTTAATTGCCCGCGCCAACGCCTGGTTCACGACAGCCGCCCACTGCACATCGGTCATTGTCGCTAACTCGAAATTCTCGAGAATATTGAGCGTCTTTATGACCAGGCCACCACCCGCCGGCGCCGCGAGCGAGTGGACATCGAAACCGCGGTAATTGGTTGTGACATTTCGGCCATCGAGGACCTTGTATGCAGCAAGGTCCTCGGCAGTGACGAATCCGCCGTTGGCGGCCATGTCGGTGGCAATTTGCTGAGCGATCTTGCCGTTATAAAAGTCATCGGCGCCAGCTTCGGCCAGGCGTGCGATCGTATGTGCCAGTACAGGCTGCTTCAGCACATCACCCGCATCATGGGTGCTGCCGTCGTCCTTGATAAACGTTTGCTGAAAACCGGGGTTCTCCCGGAAGAGTTCCAGGCCGGTATCGTGACGAGCTGCGGCGCCCGGCAACAACGCAAAACCCTCGGCGGCGATCCGTGCCGGCTCCTGCAACAGGTCTGACCAGCGTAAAGAGCCGTGCTCGGCATGCAGCCGGCCGAGTCCCGCCACGACGCCCGGCGTTGCGATCGTTCCGTATCCCTGGCTCACCGGTTCGTCCGGCGCAATGTAGCCGGCTGGCACCTCGGTCATGCCGTTATAGCCCTGGTAGGTGCCCTCCGGCGACCGGACCAGGACCTGGATTCGACCGCCGAGGTGACTCATAGACGGCTCCACGACAGCGAGCATCATGCCGGCCGCAACGGCCGCATCAGCAGCATTGCCGCCTCGGGCAAGCACATCTCGCGCCGCAGCAGTGGCTATCGGGTGCGCGGTAACAGCCATGCTGTTCGCTGGAAACGTGTGGTCTGCCTCGGGCATCGACGCGCAGCCTGCGGCCAGCAGCAACAGCAGTGTTGTGTACAGACGATTCATCATAATTCCGGGTCGATTGTGAGGACGACTGCGCCCCTGGTAGCACCGTGTTCGATGAGTTCATTGCCTTTTGCAATTTCTTCGAGTGGCAAAGTATGGGCAATACGGTGCTGTAACGTGTCTGCGGACAGTGCTTCGTTGATATCGGCGATCGATGTCGCAAGGTTGGCGCCAAACTCGACGTCCACAATGCGATCGACCAGCGCCCCCCCGGTTGCTGCCAGAACCTGGTTGGCGAAATCGTCGTCGCGGTGGTTCACCACATGCGCCGCACCCGCTTCCACGCATGCCGCCCTGTCTTCATTATTACTGGCGGATGCGATAACCGTTGCCCCAGCCTGACCGGCCCACTGTATAGCGTAGTGGCCGACGCGCCCGGCACCGCCGGTCACGAGGACCGTCTGACCGGTCACGGCACCATCAGCGAATACGCAGCGATGTGCGGTCATGGCCGGAAGCCCATGCACGCACCAACTTCAAAGGTCGCTCCATCGGACAGCCGTGGCGCGCGGCACTCATCAATGGCCAAAAATTCTGCCGCCGTGCCGAAGCGGCGTTCGTATTGAGCCTGGTAAACCCAGACACGCTCGCCGATGCGGCTCTCGTCGACGTCTTTGCCGACGGCCTCGATGACGCCCGCGCCATCGCTATTCGGGATGACGCAGCCAAGGTCGAGCAGGTCTGGAAACGCGCCAGCTCTTTTCTTGACGTCGGACGGGTTGATGCCACTGGTCGCCATGCGCACGAGGACCTCACCAGACCCAACCTCGGTCGTGTCCTTCTCGCCAACCTGCAAAACGTCCTGTGCGGACCCGAATGATTCAAACCACGCTGCACGCATTATTGTCTGCTCCTGGTACCGCCCGAAAAGCGCTCCGCTCAACCGTCGATCATATCAAGCCCCTCCGCAAGTCCGTCTACATTTGACGACCGCGATTTGCGGCCAGACTTTATAGAACGCGTTATCATTCGCGCCATGAGCAATCCCGAAAACCTGTTGAGGCTTCGCAAGAAGCACGGCGAGGGGCATAAAGTCGATATCAGTGCTGCCGACGGCGCACGCCTTGTTCGCGCACAGTCGTTTGGGCGTGCCGTAATTGCCGGCCTGGTTGCGGTCGTCCTGTTCTGTGTTGCCTGGATCGCATTGACTGCGCTGACCAGCCGCGTATTTCCGTGGATGACGGTTATTCTTGGTGCAGGTATCGGGTTGCTGGTCCGTCGGGTCGGCAAGGGCGTTGACTGGCGTTTTCCGACACTGGCCGCCGTCATGGCTATTGCCGGCTCGATCATCAGCAATGTCGTGCTTGCTGCGTCGACAACGGCAGCCCAGTACGACACGGGCACATTGCAGATACTGCAGGCGGTTACGTCAATGACGTGGCCGGTGTTCTTTGGGGAGGTCTGGAACGTTGCGGACGGCTTCTACGCAGTTGTTGCGGCAGGTGTCGCAGCGTTCTTTGCGAACCCCCGGCTTACCCGGGCACAGTTTCATGCCTTGCGTCTGTGGCGGAATCAATCAGACGGGCATCAGTAACGTATTGTCGGAACGAATCTTTGCCCCCTTGAATGCAGCAAGCTGGGCGGCGACAAGCTTCTCGATGTCGTGTACAGCGGCGGCAATACCGAGGAAGCAAGCTGGCTTGCGGCGAAGCAATGACCAGTCACCGGTCTTGAGAATTCGGACGAGATGCGTGATGTTCGCTGTGATCGCGTCAATGTACGGGTTCTGACCGTCGTACAGCACCTCGATATAACGGTAGACGCGATTGAACTTTGAATTGAGACGATCGCGCATGACCTGTTGGTAAAAAGCCGGTGTTTTTGTCAACAGGTCTTTGCCGGACCTGTAACGCACCATGAACTCGCCCGGCTTCGCGTTCTCAACAGCGACACCACCAACAACGAACTCGTTGTAAAGCCGATCACGGCATTTCTCGAGATAACAGCGATCTGCCATCTGCGCAATCATGTCTGCGGTACCAATCAGGTGACCGCAGATAATATCGCGCGGATCATCCAGTTCAATTTTGTCGAGGTCGAGCTCATAACCGGTGAAGTGGACGATCATGCTTGAGACACCAACGTTTTTCGCGAGTCCGAGTTCGGGCATGTAACGCCTCAGAAAGTCCGCACTGCGAGAAACATGATAAAGCGTGAACTCGGCACCGTTGGTGAAATCCTTGTCACGGACTTCATGGCGAATGTAGCCTGAATCGTGAAACAGGGCAGTAATGATCGCCATCTGCGCGCGTGCCGCACCCAGGCGATCCGGAGGTTCGACGCTACGCTCGTAGCCTGACACGAGGCGCGCAAGCGCCAACGTCATGTCAAGCGTGTGCTGCATGTCGTGGTACGTCGTGTCGCAACCCGTGTAACCCGGGTAGCGGCCTGTAAACAGTCGCTCGAAGTCGTAAAAAGCAAGCCACAGCTTGTCGAATGACATTCCCGGAAAAGTGTCGGCGAAGAGTTCGTGCACGGCGTTGCGCACCGAAACAGGATCGCTGACCTGAACGGTGTTGGTTACGTCGTAATCATTACGGCGATCCTGGGGCATATTTTCCTGCGCTTTTTTGTTTGTCATTTTACACGCACGCCTGCAACGCGACAGTGACAAAACGCGAAATATGTAATATCAGCGGTCAAACTCAGCAACAACAGGCGCGTGGTCGGATGGACGCTCCCAGGCACGCGGTTCCTTGTCAACATAACTCGCTTTGCAGCGCTCGGTCATGCTGTCGCTGGTCAGAATCAGGTCGATGCGCAGACCCGCATTGCGGCGAAATCCAGCGGCACGATAGTCCCACCAACTGAAGGTCCCCTCCGGGTGTTCGAACTTGCGGAATACATCCGTCAGGCCAAGGTCAAAAAGCTTACCAAGTGCCTCGCGCTCCAGCGGGCTGCAAAGAATCGCATCGCCCCATTTTTCGGGGTCGTAAACATCTGCGTCAGCCGGTGCGATGTTGAAGTCGCCAAGCACAACAACATTTTCGTGGCGTTGCATCTCGGCCTCGAGAAAGTTGCGAAGTGACTTCAGCCAGTTGAGCTTGTACTCGTATTTTTCAGAGCCCACTTCCGAACCGTTGGGGATGTACAGGTCAACGATGCGAATGCCGTCGACCGTGCTGGCCAGGATACGTCGTTGCGGGTCATCCAGATCCGGAAAGTCGGTGACGGGGTTCGTAGCCGGACTCTTGCTGATAACGGCGACTCCGTTGTAGGTCTTCTGACCACTCGCGATAGAGTGATAGCCAATTTCCTGTAAGGCCTCCGTCGGAAAGTTCTCGGTAAGCTGCTTGATCTCCTGCAGCACGAGTACGTCGGGTTCATGGTTCTGCAACCATTCCACCACGTGCGGCAGGCGCACCTTCATTGAGTTGACGTTCCAGGTAGCTATTTTCATAAGGGCCTGTCTCAGACTTCGATTCCGGTTTGCCGCAACAAAGCATCGATTGTGGGTTGGCGGCCGCGAAAAGCAATATACGCCTGCATGATGTCGCGGCTGCCGCCTACCTCGAGTATCTCACGGCGGAATCGCTGAGCAGTCGCCGCGTCGAAAATACCTGCTTCGTCGAACGCACTGAAAGCGTCGGCCGCGAGCACCTCTGCCCATTTGTAGCTGTAATAACCGGCCGCGTATCCACCGGCAAAGATATGAGAAAACGCATGCGGCAGGCGATTGATGTCCGGGTGCCGGATCAGGGCCACCTCATCACGAACCTGGGCGAGTGTTTCCAGCACCGGAACAGGCGCGTCGGGGTCGTATTCGGCATGCACCCGGAAATCGAACAGCCCGAGCTCGATCTGTCTCAGCATGGCAAGAGCTGCGCCAACGTGGCGACTGTTATCCAGCTTGTCGAACAACTCGCGCGGCAATGGTTTGTTGAACTTGTGGTGTGAGGAACAGCGAGTCAACACGTCGTAATTCCAGGCGAAGTTCTCCATAAACTGGCTTGGGAGTTCAACAGCATCCCAGGGAACGCCGTTGATGCCCGACACACTCGGGAAATCGACTTGTGTCAGCAGATGATGCAGCATGTGGCCAAACTCATGGAAGAGCGTGACGACATCATCGTGCGTGAGAAGCGAAACACCTCGGTCGTCAGGTCTCTGAAAATTGCAGACAAGATAGCCGACAGGAAGAGCAAGGTGCCCGTTCAAATTCTGCCTGGAGACACATTCGTCGATCCATGCTCCTGTGCGTTTGCCGTTGCGCGCGAAAAGGTCGGTATAGAAACCGCCGAGCACCTTGTCATTCTGGCTCACGCTGTAGTAGCAGACATCCTCATGCCATGTGGCTATGTTTTCGTCCTGTTGCAACGCCAGGCCATAGAGCTGTGATGCGAGCTTGAACAGTCCGTCCTTGACGGTATTCGCCGGAAAATACGCGCGTAACTCCTCGTTGGATACGGAGTACCTGTCCTGCTTGTATTTCTCGAGCCAGTAGGTGACGTCCCAGGCCTCCAGCGGCATACCCGCAAACTCGGTTAGCTTCTCGAGCTCTTTTTCGGCGGAGGCGCGGGAGTGGGCGGACAGTTGACGAAGAAATTCTGTTACCTGCTCCGGCGTGTCGGCCATTTTCGTCGCGAGCGAGTACTCTGCGTAGCTCTTGAAGCCGACCAGGTTCGCGGCTTCGTGGCGCAGTGCGAGAATTTTCTCAATATTGTCGCTGTTGTCCCATTTTGGGTCTTTGCCCTGGTCCGAAGCGCGCGTAACCCAGCCACGGTACATTGCCTCACGCAGGTCGCGCGAGTCGGCGTGTTTTAAAACTGCGTCATACGTTGGGTAGTCGAGCGACAGCAGCCAGCCGCTGAGCGACGCGTTCTTCGCGTCCTCCTCGGCTCTTGCCAGCACAGCCTCGGGCAACCCGCGAAGATTGTCATCATCATTGATGTTCAATGTCCAGGCATCGGAGGCATCCTGAATGTTGTGCTCGAACGTCGCCTGCGTCTGGGCAAGCTCCTGCATAATGGCTTTGAACCGCTCTTGTGCCGCTTTTTCGAGATCGACGCCGGCGAGATGAAAGTCCCGCAGGGCATGATCCACGGCGCTGCGGCTCGCTTCGCTTGCGTCGTCTGGCAGGTTCTTGCTGACGTTGGCATACGCGCGTTGCAGGTCGATGTTTTGTGACATTTCGGTCCCGTACTCGGTCAACAGGGGCAGGGCCTGGTTGTACGCCTCACGCCAGGCTTTCGATCCAAGTACACTCTGCAGATGGCTGACCGGCGACCAGACGCGGCCGAGTTCATGCTCCATGTGTTCGACGGGTGCGACAATTTCATTGATACCAGGCGCTTTGCCTGAACCGACCAGTTCGTCAAGCCGGGCGCGGTTGGCTGCGATGACCTGTTGAATGGCGGGCAATACGTGGCTGGGTTTTATCTCGCCAAAACGGGGTAATGACGAAGTGTCGAGCAAAGGGTTAATCATGGGCTGGTTGATATCCTTTTGTGGCGCCGCATATTAGCACAGGCAATTATGCGGTCTGCGGGGCCGAATCAGGACACATCAGGGAGAATAAAGAGTGGCGGAACGATACGACCTCCTGGTAATAGGTGGCGGCAGCGGTGGACTCGCGCATGCGCAGCGTGCGGCCGAATACGGCGCGAAAGCGGCCGTCGTCGAGTACGGCCCGCTGGGTGGGACCTGTGTCAACGTAGGGTGTGTGCCCAAGAAAATCATGTGGTACGCAGCGCATCACGCGCACGGGTTCCATCACGTTGCCGATTATGGCTTCGACGTCGAAGTTAAAGGGCACGACTGGGCCGGCCTCAAAGAGCGACGCGACGCATATATCAAGCGACTGAACGGCATTTACGAGAACAATCTCGACAAGCGCGGCGTTACCTACCTGTCCGGCCATGCGCGCTTTGTCGATGCACATACGGTTGACATCGATGGCCAGAAGGTCGAAGCGGATCGCATCGTCATCGCGACGGGTGGCCGCCCGTCCGTGCCCGAAATACCCGGCGCCGAACTTGGCATTACGTCGGATGAATTTTTCGAACTCGACGCCCGACCGCAACGCGTCCTGATTGCGGGAAGTGGCTACATCGCCGTTGAACTTGCCGGTGTGTTTAATGCACTGGGGTCTGATGTGCGGCTCGTGGTTCGCAAGGACAGCGTGTTGCGCGAGTTCGACAAAATGCTTGCCACGAGACTCATGGATTGCATGGACAGGGACGACATCGACCTGGTCACGCGCGTCGTGCCGAAGTCGGTCGAGAAGACCGAGGCGGGTCTCGTTCTGCACGCCGAGGACGGCCGCACATTCGGGCCTGCTGACAGCCTGGTCTGGGCGATCGGTCGGTCACCCAACACCGGGACGCTGGACGCTCGGAAAGCGGGAGTCGAACTGGACGACCGCGGTTTCATTCCAACGGACAAGCTGCAACAGACGAACATCGACGATATCTTCGCGCTGGGCGACGTGACGGGACGTGCCGCCCTGACGCCGGTTGCAATCGCGGCGGGACGCAGGCTGGCCGACCGGCTCTATGGCGGCATGGAAGGCCGTCATCTGGATTACGAGACGATTCCAACCGTGATCTTCAGTCATCCGACAATCGGCACGGTAGGACTGACCGAGGACGAAGCGCGTGAGCAGTACGGCGATGATGTGAAAGTGTATTCGTCCTCATTTGTCGGCATGTACTATGCGCTCGGGACCAACAAGCGTCGCTCGGAGATGAAACTCATCACTGCCGGCGCGGACGAGCGTGTCGTCGGTTGCCATGTCATTGGCGAAGGTGCCGACGAGATGATGCAGGGCTTCGCAGTCGCCATGCGCATGGGAGCGACAAAGAAAGACTTCGATGACACCGTCGCAATTCACCCGACGAGCTCGGAAGAACTGGTGACGATGCGTTAGCGAGTCGGCCAGGGGCCGCTCCTAGCCCATCCAGAACCCTTTGCGATGTGATACGCCCAAAGAACTCTGGCAGGACGGGCAGAAGTAAATATACCGTTTGCCGAAGAACCCGCCATGCAGCTCGCTATAGGCGACTTCGGTGATGTTCTTTTTGCAGTGAGGGCATTTGGGTAGGACCTGGGTCTCCAACCTGAGCTTAAGTTCGCGCATTGCAGTTCTCATTGTTCGCTGGTTCGGGCTGTCTGCCACTGCGAACCATCGTATCATTTGGCCTGCTTGTACCGGGTAAAAGGTTCCATGCAGATATTTGACGGAATAATTTCAGATCGCGGTTCGAAGTATGCCGTTTCGGGCGGGGAGTGCCGTTCTTCGGATGAGGCAAGGGCGTTTATCGAGAGCCTTTGCCGTAAGAAAAAGTTCGCCAGGGCAACCCACAACACATGGGCGTTTGTTAAGGACTCCGGGCCGGTCAAGAACGATGATGGTGAGTCGGGAGCCGGCATGGTGATCGTCCGAATGCTGGACAGGGAAGGACTGCGAAACCACATTATCGTGGTCACTCGCTGGTACGGCGGGAAGCACCTTGGTGGCGACCGTTTCAGGCATGTGCAGAACGCGGTCCGATACTACCTGGATAATCGGTCAAAGTAACAGTCAACAAATCGGACGCGATGTCCGGCGTCACGGGGCAGGCTACGCCGTGATCGTCATCTGCTTGAGAACCGGCGCGGTGTCTGGCAGCACGCCGCGCCAGATGTGGAATGACTCGGCAGCCTGTTCGACGAGCATGCCCCAACCCATCACGGAACGCGCGGCGCCATGCTCACGTGCCCAGACGCTGAATGGGGTCGGCTTGAGTCCGTATGACAAGTCATAGCAGAACGTATGCTCCGATATCGCGGATTCGGGATAGGGTGGCGTTTCGCCCCTTACGCCAGCCGATGTCGCGTTGATGATGAGGTCGTATTCTTCGCTGACCGGCACCATGTTAAAGCGGCAGGCAGAAACGGGTCCCGAGTACGAAAAGTGCTCGGCGAGCGCTTGCGCCTTGTCGATAGTCCTGTTTGCAATACGCAATGATGATGGCTGCATTTCAAGCAGCGGGCCAACGATACCGCGAGTCGCGCCGCCAGCACCGAGTATCAGGATATTCGCACCATCGAGAGTAATCCCCTGGTTGATGGCCAGGTCACGCAGTAGCCCGATACCGTCGGTGTTGTCACCACGAATCTCGCCCTCTCGAAATGACAGGGTGTTGACGGCACCTGCCGTGCTTGCGGGTTCGCTCAGCTGGTCGCAGAGTCTTGCGACTTCACTTTTATGCGGCACGGTGATGTTGAGGCCTTTGCCGCCAGTACGCTGGAATTGGCGTACCGCCGCTTCCAGTCTGTCGGGTGCGACCTCTAGTAGCTCGTACTGGATATGTTGATTGGTCTGAAGTGCGAACAGGCGATGGATGACGGGAGAGCGGCTATGGGACACCGGGTAACCCATTACTCCATAGCGGTCAATCGTCGTCATTCGCGCTCCGCGAGCCAGCGCGCAGCGTCTATCGCAAAGTAGGTCAGAATCGCATTGGCACCTGCGCGCTTGATGCCCAGCAGTGACTCTAGCACGACCGCCCTTTCGTTAAGCCAGCCTTTCTGCGCAACCGCCTTGAGCATCGCATACTCACCGCTGACCTGGTACGCCATTGTCGGCACCTCGTAGGCGTCTTTGACGCGGCGCACGATATCGAGATAAGGCAACGCCGGCTTGACCATGACCATGTCGGCCCCCTCGTCGAGATCCAGGCCGACTTCGCGAACGGCCTCGTCACTATTAGCCGGCGACACCTGGTAGGTGTGCTTGTCGCCGCCCTTGATGTTCGCCGCGGAGCCACAGGCATCGCGGAACGGCCCATAGAAACTCGATGAAAACTTCGCTGAATAAGCCATGATGATCGTGTTGACGTGCCCGCCATCCTCAAGGGCGGCACGAACAGCCCCGATGCGGCCGTCCATCATGTCGGACGGCGCGACGATGTCGGCACCGGCATCGGCATGGGAGACGGCTTGCCTGACCAGCATGTCCACGGTGACGTCATTCAGAACGTAACCATCGTCGTCGATGATGCCGTCCTGACCGTGCGTCGTATAAGGATCCAGCGCGACATCGGTCATGACTGCAAGTTCAGGCAGCTCTGCCTTGATTGCGCGTACCGTGCGCTGGACGAGCCCGTCCGGGTTCGCACACTCGGCACCATTGAGGCTCTTCCTGTCCTGGTCGATCACCGGAAACAGGGCTACGGCAGGAATGCCGAGTTCATGGGCCTCTTTCAGCTCATGGAGCAGTAGGTCAATGCTTTTGCGGGAGATACCCGGCATCGATGGCACATCTTCCTCGCACCCCTCGCCCTCGAGGACAAAGACCGGGTAGATGAAATCGGCGCTCGACAAGGTTGTTTCCTGCACGAGGCTGCGCAACGCTGGCGTGCGGCGGTTGCGCCGCATGCGGATCCAGGGGAACTGTCCAGGGGACGATACACTCATAGCTATTCAGAATAACGAAAAGAAGTACTTATTTTCCCTGTATTTAGGTAGGGTTTCCACGGTTTGTGCCAGATTTATGGCATGCCGGTAATAAAAAGCACCAGGGGTGGGTCATCTGGAATGACAAGTAGCAGCAAAGAGGGAGAACGCCGCCGGCGCTACGACAGGCTTGTCGCGGTGTTTTACCAGGACATGTATCGCTACGCCGCCTGGCTCAGCCGGGACAAGGCGATAGCCGAAGATGTCGTCCAGGAGGCGCTGTTGCGCGCCTGGAAGTCCCTCGATGCTCTGCGCGACGATGATGCGGCCAAGCCCTGGTTGCTGACCATCGTTCGCAGGGAAAATGCCCGCTACTTCGAGAGGCGTCGGCTGGAGACGGTCGACATCGATAATCTCTCAGCGTCACAGGCGGCATTGCTAGCCGAGGCGCCGAACGAAGAGCTTGATGATATGCGCGCAGCAATTTTCGAACTCGATGACGATTATCGTGAGCCGCTGGTCCTGCAGGTCCTGATGGGCTACAG
>JBFFOS010000066.1:0-15544 GCA_041574375.1 Woeseiaceae bacterium | reverse complement strand
GGTAATGCGCGCGATGAATCGCAAAGTGCTGCGCGACCTGTGGCACCTGCGTGGCCAGGTGTTGGCCATCGGTATGGTCGTCGCCGCAGGCATTGCGGCATTGATCATGTCGCTGTCGACGCTTGAAGCCCTGGATGAGACGACAGCGGCTTACTACGAGCGCTACCGCTTTGGTGATGTATTCGCGTGGGTCAAACGCGCACCGCAGAGTGTGGCGCAACGCATCGAAGCCATCCCGGGCGTACGCACTGTCCAGACGCGAGTGTCGCGATTTGCGATGCTCGATATCGAAGATTTTGCCGAGCCCGTCATGGGGCAATTTGTGTCAGTGCCGGTAAGCCGCCAGCCTATCCTGAACCAGCTTGCGCTTCGTAGCGGCCGCCTGCCGCAGAACGGCGACGAAGTCGTCCTCAACGAACCTTTTGCCGAGGCACACGAGCTTGTGGCCGGCAACCGGGTCGTCGCCGTGATCAATGGTAACCGGCGGCAGCTGCGCGTCGTTGGTACCGCGCTGTCACCAGAGTTTGTTTATGCCCTGGGTCCGGGCGCCCTGATGCCGGACGACAAGCGCTTCGGCATCCTCTGGATGGAGGATGAGGCACTCGCGGCGGCGTACGACCTGAAAGGCGCATTCAACAGCGTATCGCTTGATCTCGATCGCAGTGCGAATACCGAACAGGTGTTGCAGCAACTCGACAGGATACTGGAGCGCTACGGCGGCGTGGGTGCAGTCGCGCGCGAGGACCAGCTCTCCAACTGGTTCGTCATGAACGAAATGGAGCAACTCAAAACCGTATCGAAGATCCTGCCGACGATCTTCCTGGTGGTCTCGGCGTTTCTCACGAACATGGTACTGGGTCGCCTTGTTGCTACCGAGCGCGGCCAGATCGGGCTCATGAAAGCCTTCGGCTACTCGAGCGCAGAGGTGGGTCTGCACTATGCCCGGTTCGTTATCGGCATCGTTCTCGTTGGCAGCGTGATCGGTATTGCGGCTGGCACCTGGCTCGGCCGGATAAACACCGAAATGTATACCAACCTGTTTCGTTTCCCGCTGCTGCTGTACAGGCCGAGCACATCTGCAATGTTGATCGCCGTCAGTGTCAGCCTCATGGCCGCGCTGCTGGGTTCGGCCGGTGCCGTACGCCGTGCAGCAAGTTTGCCGCCGGCCCAGGCGATGAACCCGCCGGCCCCGACGGTCTTCCGTCGCATGCGCCTGTGGGATACCCGTGCGGCGCAGTGGCTGGACCAGGCCTCGCGCATCGTCGTTCGTAATATCCTGCGCTCGCCGACGCGCTCGATGCTGACCGTGCTTGGTGTCGCAGCGTCCATCGGCTTGCTGGTGCTGTCGATTCAGTGGAACGACTCGCTGAACTACCTGGGGCAGAGTTACTTCTTCCATGCGCAACACCAGGATGTAACGGTCGGCCTCGCCGAGCCGCAATCGGAGACCATCGTTCGGGACTTCGAACATCTGCCCGGGGTACTGGCGGTCGAACCGATGCGCATCGTCGGCGCCGATCTGTCGGTAGGACCGGTAACGCACCGGGGCTCGCTCACGGGCCTGAAGAACGATGCGTGGTTGCAGCCAATCTTCGACGACGCGACAGCACGGGTTGTGCCTGTGCCACCCGCCGGCCTGGTGGTTGGAACCGTTCTCGCCGACAAGCTCGGTGTGTCTATTGGTGATCGCGTGTGGGTCGAGGTGCTCGAGGGACGCCGGCCGGAAATTGCGTTGCCGGTTGTCGGGCTGGTCGAGACGTATATTGCGATGCCCGCGTTTATCAATATCGATGCACTAAACCGACTGCTGAAAGAACGGCCGAGCACAGAGTACGTGAACATTCTGCTGGATAGTCGGGAGGAGGCCGCTTTCTATGCCGAACTCAAGGAGCTGCCGCTGGTGTCGGCAGTGATGCTGCGCCAGGCCGCCATCGACTCCTTCTACGACACGATCGTCGAGCACATCATGGTGTTCATCACGCTGTTCTCGGGCCTGGCGTGCGCACTTGGATTCGGCGTGGCCTATAACAGCGCTCGGATCGCGTTGTCGGAGCGCGGCCGCGAGCTCGCCACACTCCGCGTGCTGGGTTTCAGCCGTGGTGAAATTTCTTACATTCTGCTGGCCGAGGTCGGGCTCTTGATCGCCATTGCCTTGCCCTGCGGCTGCTTGCTGGGTCGCGGCCTTTCGGAACTCATGGCCGCGGCTTTTAATACCGAACTGTTCCGTGTTCCACTCAAGATCGAGGCATCGACGTACGGGCTGTCAATCATCATCGCGCTTGCGGCGACATTGATATCGGCACTGGTCGTGCGACATCGTGTCGATCATCTCGATCTCATCGAGGTCCTCAAGACCCGGGAGTAGATAGTGACTGCGAACTTCAAACGAATCGTAATCTGGGCAGTGGTCACAGGCATGATTGTGATCGCCCTGGCGATAAGCTTCATGCCGAGGCCCGTCATGGTCGATCTCGTCGATGTCCAGCCGGGCCCACTGGTCGTCACCCTGGACGAGGAAGGTGAGACACGAGTGCATGATGTCTACACGCTGTCGGCGCCGGTCGCCGGTCGCGTGCAGCGCATCGACAGGCACGTCGGCGATCCGGTGGCGGCGAACGAAACCGTTCTCGCGCAAATCGAACCGGGCGACCCCAGCCTTCTCGATCCGCGCAGCGAAGCGCAGGCACGTGCCGCAATTCAGGCGGCGGAGGCCGCGCGAGATCTTGCCGCAGCCGCGGTCAAGGACGCCGAAGCACAATACGAGTTTGCGCGTTCGGAATACGCGCGCATGCAGGAGTTGATCGTCGAAGGCAGTATCTCGAAGCGCGACCTGGACAGTGCGGACCGAGACCACAAGGCACGACGGGCCGGCCTCGACACGGCTCGCGCAGCACTGCAGGTTCGCAATTACGAACTTGAGCTTGCGCGTGCGCAGCTTGTCTCGCCCCGCGAGACGCAGGCATCTCGGGAAGACTGCGACTGTATCCCGATCACATCACCGGTCAGTGGCCGCATTCTTCAAATAGCCGACCGCAGCGAGCGAGTCGTTCGCGAGGGTGACACGCTGATGCAGATCGGCGATCCGAATAACCTCGAGATCGTCGTTGATTACCTGTCGATGGATGCCGTAAGAATCGAGGCGGGACAGCGCGTCATTATCGACAACTGGGGTGGCGACAGATTGCTCGAAGGGCGAGTTCGGCTCGTCGAGCCATTTGGCTTCCTGAAGATTTCCGCGCTCGGCATCGAGGAGCAACGCGTCAACGTGATTATCGATTTCACGACCGACGAGGGCTGGGAGCGTCTCGGGCATGGCTACCAGGTCGAGTCTCGGGTGGTGCTGTCTGAAGCGAGCGACGTCCTTGCCGTGCCATTGACCGCGCTCTTCAGGGACGGCGAGCACTGGGCGGTATTCATCGACGACGGCGGACGCGCGAGACTTCAGCATGTAGAGACCGGGCAGCGCGACGGCGTCATCGCCGAGATCATCAACGGGCTCGAGAGCGGTGACAGGGTGATCGCACATCCGAGCGATCGGGTAGTCGATGGCGTCAGGATTGCCAGCCGAAGTTAGCCGATGCGGTCCGGCGGGAGTATGATTCGATCGCTCAGGTTTCAGGACACCTATATATGGCCCACAAAAATAACGAATGGATGGACACGCTGCCGGAGGCATTCAAGGCTTACAGTGGCGGCCGTGACGTGGACGAAGTGGAGTGCATCGTCCCGGATCTTGCCGGTATGTCGCGGGGCAAGGCGATGCCGGCGAAGAAGTTCAGTCCCGACCACGAAATCCATCTGCCCGTTTCAATCTTCTACCAGACGATCACGGGTGCCGATGTCCAAATGGACATCGACAATCAGTGGGCGGAGGGTGACCTCGTGCTGCGACCCGACATGACGACGGCGAAAGCCGTGCCCTGGGCGAAGGAGCCAACACTGCAGGTTATCCATGACCTGTACACGCGTGATGGTGCGCCCGTGGATATCGCCCCGCGGCAGGTCCTGAAAAAGGTGGTGCAGCTTTACACGGACAAAGGCTGGGTGCCCGTGGTCGCGCCGGAACTCGAGTTCTACCTGATCAAGCCCAACACCGATCCGAACGAGCCGATCGAGGCGCCCGTGGGGCGAACCGGTCGCCGTCGCTCGAGCAGGCAGTCCTATTCGATGTCCGCCGTGGATGACTACGGCCCGGTCATCGACACGATCTACCAGTTCGCCGAGGATGCCGGTCTCCCGATCGACACGGTGATCCAGGAAGACGGCGCCGGCCAGGTAGAAATCAACCTGAGCCACGGCGATCCGCTGTTACTCGCGGACCAGGCGTTCTATTTCAAGCGGATCATTCGCGAGGCGGCGCTCAACCACGACATGTTTGCGACGTTCATGGCCAAACCCATGCGCGACCAGCCGGGATCGGCTATGCATGTACACCAGAGCATCCTGGACGCGGCGACGGGCACGAACCTGTTCAGCAACAAGGATGGTAGCGAGAGCAAGCACTTCCGCCGTTTCATCGGCGGCAGCCAGCATTACCTGCCGCAGGCGTTGCCATTGATCGCACCCTACGTGAACAGTTACCGGCGCTTCATCGACGAGGAGTCCAGCGCACCGACCAACTTTGCCTGGGGCTATGACAACCGGGCGACCGGCCTGCGCGTGCCGAACTCGGGCGCTGTCGATCGGCGTCTCGAGAACCGCGTGGTCGGCGTGGATGCCAATCCGTACCTGGCGCTGGCCGTTGGTCTTGCCTGCGGTTACCTTGGCATGGTGCACCGCATCGAGCCGGGTCCTGCCGAGAAGGGGGAACCGGACGAGGACGCGTACCCAATCCCGCTGACGATCGACGAGGCCCTGACGATGTTCGAAGAGGCCACTGACATCCACGAGATCCTCGGTGAGCGATTCTGCATGATCTACGACGAGGTGAAGCGCGAGGAGATGCAGCTGTTCCACAAGGAGATCAGTCCCTGGGAGCGCGAGCACCTGTTATTGAACGTCTGAGTTTTGCCACAAGCCAGAAACAATGGGGGTACAGGCGGCGCCGGCGAAGGTGATCAGAGCCGTTATGCTCAATAACTAGTCGATGAACTGCACCGGCTCGCTCTCAACAAGGAACGGTATGTTGGCGTGTGCTATGCGACCCTGCTCGTCAGAGGCATAAGCGAACAGTCGGTACTTCCCGGGGGCCGGCGTCGTCAGGGTGGTTATGGCCGCGCCCGGATCCGACACGAAACCCTCGAGACTTGTTACAGGCTCTTCGTAATCACCGCCGCCGGACGTGGCCGTACTCTCGTGTTTAAGCGCCCAGCGGTAACTGACCGGGTCGCCATCCGGATCGCGCACGTCGATTCTTGCCTCGACAGTTTCACCGGGCATTAGCCTGACACTCTCCGTGGCAGCCTTGCCGCCCAGCAGCATCGCTTCGACACGCGGCGTGCGGTTTTCCGGCCACTCGCCGGTCCACGCATACTGCATCGCGTCCACGACTTCCGTCAGGTCGCCGTCTTTGGTCAGCATCCCGAACCAGGTCGGTGTGCGCTCCTGCTTCTGCCCCCAGTAAAAGGCGTACGAGCCGAGCAGCTGCCCATCGAGCGGTACCAGTATGTCGCGGTAAGCGCGCAGGAAAGTATCGGCCTTGTCGGAGCTGTGCACCTCGACGGGCGCACCCCAGTCCGTCATTTGCGTCTCCCAGTAGCCGATGGTGCCCCACTCGGTCACCATGAACGGCGCGTCGAAATCGGCTTCGGCGAGACGCTCAGGCAACCCGAAAATGCTGCCGTACATCTGGAAGCTGATGAAGTCGAGCGTGGGCGCCCGCGCCAGGATTTCTGCATTCACGTCCGGTTTGAACCCGGACGTTGCTGTTGTTGTCGGGTGGTACGGGTCCAGCTCTTCGATCATTGCCGCAACATCGTTGACAGCATCGTAGACCCCTGGGTTCTTGTAGCTGTGGTTGAGTTCGTTGCCGATAACCCAGACCAGCACTGCGGGATGATCCCGGTACTTGAGCACCTCCCTGCGCATGAATTCCAGCTGCGCGGCTACTTCGTCCGGGTCGTCGTAGTCAAAACCGTGCCGCTCGGGCCGCATCGGTAAACCGAGCGCAACGCTAACACCATGGGCGTGCGCCTTGTCCAGCAGCGCCCGGGTGTCCTGTTTCTTATGCGCTGTGTTCCAGGTCCGGATCGAATTCCCGCCGGACGCCGCAAAACGTTCGATGTCGTCAACGACCATGCCGGCACCCCTGACCGTGTACGGCTCGCCACCACGCAACAGCTGGTAGCGGCCCGCAGTCTTTTCAATCTCCACCTTGATCGGTGAGAGTGCTTTATCCGGTTTGCTGGAACAGGCAGTCATGAGGCATAGGACGGTGATGGCGAATAGCAAATTGCGCATATCGGTTACGGATGGGAGGGATCTCCCGTTCTTCAGTGAACGGCGTTTGGTTTCGGGTAGGATACGCATCATAGTGACCGTTGCAATTTCCTGGTTGTTGACAAGCTGACGGCACACGTGGCCGCGACCACATCAGAACTCTCGAGGATTCACTTATGGCAGTGCAACACAAACGCTTGGGCAATCACGGCGTCCTGGTCAGCAATATCTGTCTCGGCACGATGAACTTCGGCTGGCACACGTCGGAAGAGGACAGCTTCAGGATTATGGACCGTGCTTTGGAGCTCGGCATCAATTTCTTTGATACGGCCGATGTCTATGGCTGGACCGTGGAACACGGGCACACCGAGGAGATCATCGGCCGTTGGCTTGCGCAGGGCGGCGGTCGACGCGATGCGATCGTCCTGGCGACCAAGGTTTACAATCCGGTCGATCGCAAGGCGAACCTGTCCGAAGTAAACAGTGACGGCACCAGCCTGAGCGCCTACAAGATCCGCAAGCACTGCGAGGGCAGCCTGCGAAGGCTGCAGACAGACTGGATCGACCTCTACCAGATGCACCACATCGATCGCGATTGCCCGTGGGACGAGGCCTGGCAGAGCTTCGACACACTGGTCAAGCAGGGCAAGGTGGTCTATGTCGGCTCGAGCAACTTTGCCGGCTGGGATATCGCCACGGCGTGCCAGGAAGCGGCAAAGCGTGGCTTCATGGGATTAGTCAGCGAACAAAGCCACTATCATCTCGACAACCGTACGGTCGAACTCGAGGTCATCCCCGCCTGTCGCCACTACGGGCTGGGGTTAATACCGTGGAGCCCTTTGGGCGGTGGGTTGCTCGGGGGCGCGTTGGAGAAGCACGACACCGGGCGTCGTAAGGATGACGAATTTTCCAAACGAGTCGAGGAAAAGCGCGAGCAACTCGAGCAGTACGAGGCCCTGTGCCGTGAGCTTGGCCATCCGCCCGGTGAGGTCGCGCTTGCCTGGCTGCTTCATAATCCGATCGTGACAGCGCCGATCATCGGTCCGCGCACGATCGAGCAACTAGAGAGCGCTGTTCGCGCGGCCGCGATCGAGCTCGACCAGGCCGCGCTCGACAGGCTTGATGAGATCTTCCCCGGCCCCGGCGGCGAAGCCCCAAAGCCTTATGCCTGGTGACCATTCTTTAATGGTACTCAGTCTTTCTCGATGAGCCTGGCGGTCCGAACTGAAAACGACGCGGTACCCAGCTTGCCCGGGCTAGAGATCCGGCGTGTAGCGAAACTCGATAAATGCCTCACGCCCGCGCCCGGGTAAATATCGATAATCTCTCGCCGCGTAATCCGCTCGGTCTGCCGTGTATTCGTCAAAGAGATTGTTGACGCGCAGGATGGCACGCCATTGCGGCGAGAACTGCCGTGCGGCGCGGACATGTGCAAGCGTATGCCCGGAGTAACGAAACCGGTTGCCGGGCTCGAGGTAGTAACTGCCGATACCCGTCAATTGCAGTCCCAACTGGATCTCATCCGCGGGATCGAAAAGGAGTTCAGCGCTGCCCAACCAGCGCGGCGCGGTATCAATGTCGTTGCCTTTCACAAAACTCTCGCCCCGACCGACAAGATCGAAATCATAAGTATGCCGAGCATAAGCAACATTTGTATTCAGCCGCCAGGTATCGCTGAGCTGCCAATCGACGCGTGCCTCGACACCACGATGCTCGCTGCGCGCGCCATTCACATTGAATCCCTGCGCGTCGCGAAAGACGCTGTCTTTCTTTTTCATATAGAAAGCAACCAGGTCAGACGCAATACGTTCACTGCTCAGCCGTAAACCGAGTTCGTAGCTGTCGATTTGCTCCGATTTGAGATCCGCGACCTGTTGGCCATTCTGTAAACGATAGAGTTCGAGTGATTGCGGCGCCCGAAAGCCCCGGCCCAGGCTGATGAAAACACTCGAGGTCGCGTTCAACTGGACATTGGCCGCCAGGTTTGGCGCAACATTACTGAAGTCATCCGTTCGGTCGTCCGGCCGGGTATACAGGCAGCCACTAAACCCGCAGGGCGTCCCATCGTCACGTGTGTTGCCCGACAACATGTGGTTGCGATAGTCGTAGTGCGCATATTCGAAACGGACGCCGCCGGATACGGTGACACGATCGCTGACCTTGTGTTCGGACTGCACGAATGGCGCAATACCGAGACTCACGACACTGTAGTCATAGTGCTTGCCAACAGGACGGGTTTCCCGCTGGACCGGCGAGCCGGTCGCTGCAACGAGCTGCGTTTGCTCGAGGTCCATGTCACTCCATTCGATATCGAACCCGAGTGTTGTCTGGTTTCTTGGGCCGATGAAGCTGGCGGCTGTAATGACACCGGCACTGACCTGCCCGTTTTCTTCTATCGGCTGGCCGGGCAGCCCATGGTGCATGAACTCCATGGTCGATTGACGCAGGTAGGGGCGAACATCGAGATTCGTTTTACCCAGCTTGCGATTCCACAGGCCGTAAAGCCGCAGGCTGTTCGCGTCGCGGAACGCGTCAGGGTTCGGGTTAGTACGCCTGAGGTCGGTGTCCTCGTACGCGTTCTGACCGACGATGAAGCCGGCAGTATCCTGCCGCAGACTCGTCGCCGATAATGCCAGCGTGAAGTCACTGTCGGCCGACAACCAGCGGCGCCTGACGTGCAGTTTTCCCTGCTGATATCCCGAATCGTCCCGAAAGCCGCCATCCTCTGCGAGGACCAGGGATGCAAGCCATGGCGAATCTTCAGCAAACGGCAGCGAGGCGCGTGCCCGGACGAAATCGTTCGAACCGAGCTCGACGCTGGCACTGGCAAGGCCCGCTTCTCCGGGGTTCGGCATGATTACGTTGATGATTCCGTGCAGGGCGTTTGAGCCAAACAGTGCATTGCCGGGACCACGCACAACCTCAACCGATCGTGCCTGCTCGGCGTTGACTTCGATCAGCTGGTTGATATTGCAGAAACTCGCGGGTCGCACCGGGATGCCGTCTTCGAGAATCAGCACGGCACCACAGCCGCCGCCACCACCGAGTACCGGTGATCTGAGCGCCGTCTGGTGTTCCTGGCCGCTACCGCGAACAATCCAGGCGCCCGGCACACGGTGCAGTAATTCGCTGATGTGATGATGTTGCATGCGCTGTAGCGTTGCTGCATCGAGCTGATCGATGTTGCCGGCGTGTCCAAGCCGGGACTGCGGGCGGCGCTGGCTCGTGACGACGATCTCGCTGATTACGGCGCCATCGTCGGCCAGCACTGGCGGCGGTAACAGCATCGCCAGGCCGCACGCAATTGCAATAAAAACTTTCAAGTCGGTAGCTCCCCATGCATATTTCGCTACACTACCACCAACAAAACTGACCGTAAGTACAAATGGGGGGTTGATGGGATCAGACGCCGACGACAAGAATAACAACGACTGGCAGCGACGGGATATTCTCAAGCTGGGCGCCACTGGCCTTGTGGCGTCGCTGAGCGGCTGTGCTCCCGCGGTTTTCCGGTTGCCGGACTCGACGCCTGAGGTCGGGGGCCTGGTCGATCCGTCGCGACTGCAATCAGAAACCTGGCAGGAGCCCTGGATCTGGCGACCGGAACAGTGGCCCGGCAACCCACTGGAGCTCACGGTCGTGCGTCGCCAGAACCCCGGCATGTCAACGTCCCCCGGAAACCCGGCACCGTCTTTGTTCAGCTTTAACGGCGCCAGCCCGGGACCGACCGTGCGCGTGCGCAATGATGCTGAGGTCCGGTTTAAGGTGCGTAACACCCTGGGACTCAACGAAGGCAACACCATCGTCGGCCCGGCCCCGGACCCGGTGGATATGACGCCGGCCGTCGAACGGGCTGTGTGCTCGCTGGCAGAAGAGCAGGTGCGCGGCGGGGACCCATCCAACCCAAGACGCTGCAACCCGTTCTTTTTTCCGGAACAAACTCTGCAGGTCACTCAGGCCGAAACGATCCCGAGTTGGGCGATCAGCGGACACATGAACGGACTGCATTCAACGCACGTCACCAACCTTCATACGCATGGCCTGCACGTATTTCCAAACATGAATCCGGACGGCACGCATTCCGACGATGTTCATCTGCGCATCCTTCCCAACGCGGATTGGGAGAAACGCCTGGCTTCGGGCCGGACCGACCTGCAGACGCTGGCGCACAACGAGCACGTGGGTCAGCTCGACTACAAAATGCTGCTTTCGTTCGAACGCGATGGCCAGCGGATGCCACATCCACCGGGCACGCACTGGTATCACCCCCATTCGCACGGCTCGACGCACGATCAGGTCTCGAGCGGCATGGCGGGCTTTCTTGTCGTCGAGGGCGATGTTGACGAGAGCATCAACATGGCGATGACAGGTGAGTCATGGCCCGACCCGGAACTGGCGCAAGGCCCCTACGATTACCGCGAGCGACTGGTCTTTTTTCAGCGCGTCATGGTGCAGTCGCACGACCGCGATGCCGGGGAACGACGAAACGGCCTGCGCTTTCCACAGTTTTCTGCAATCAATGGTGCGCGTGAGCCCAGCATTATGCGCATGCGACCTGGCGCTGTTGAGCGGTGGCGCATCCTGAATGGCAGTGTCGATGGCGCCGGAACGAAGCGCTTCATGGTTCTCGATGGCCAATACGTGCAGCGCGATCAACGCATCTGGAAAGTCGTACACGAAGGTGAGGGCGAGAATGCGACGCGTCGCTTTGAACCGGTGTCTGAACAGGACTACGAAAACGCAAAGCTCGACCTGCAGCAACTGGCATTCGACGGCATCACGCTGGTTAGCGAGGAGGATGGCAGGGCCGTGCATCGCATCAAGGATCTCTCGACGCAAAACGCCGGCACCGAGAATCCGTTCGCAAAACCGGGCGAGCCCGGCCAGGGCTATTACGAAGAACGTCTCGCCGCCCTCGAGTCAGTTTACAGAGATGGCGACTCCTTGCGCCGCGCCTATGTTCGACCCAATGAAATCTACCTGACCAATGCAAACCGTGCGGACGCCTTTTTCAAGGCGCCGCTGGACGCCGCGGGGCGCGTGTTTACGATTTTCGCAAAGGAAGCGCATATCCACACCGACAATCATCAGCGCTTCCTGCAAAAACGCATTAAAGATCCGAATGCGAACGCACGTCGGGACCTGTTCGATGTTGTCATCGCCTACATACATGTTGATGGGGACGCAGTCGAAGGCGGCGATTTCGACATCCAGTCACTGAATGCCCATCTCCCGCCCGTACCGCCACTATTGCTTCCTGTTCGTGAACATGAACTCGAGGTTCCGGCCGACGAGGCTGCAATAACCGGCGTGAAGCCGGGCAGCAAACGCTGCCGGAGCGTCAGCTACTCCGGCGCCGGCGGCGCCGACTTTCCGAGCATTGAGGTTCCAAAGGAATTTGCGGCGCAGCACCCTGAACTCGAAAACCTGACCTGGGGAATGCACGAGGACACGCCGGTGCTGCTGCCGCCGCTGAATACGACGATGGCCATCAACACCGAGTTCGACCTGACAGTGAACCCGGAGCCAGGTGTGCCGCGCAAGTTCATGCCTGACGATGAGCAAGGTTCGCGCATGTTGGTGAACACGGCCGAGGAATGGGCGCTGTTCAACAATTCCATGATGATGTGGGTGCAGGCTGATCGGGAACGCTTCCCGCAGCCGGGCTCTTTCTCAAGTCACTTCCGCTCATTCCCGATCGTGCGAGCGGAAGGACAGCGCCGCTTCGCCATGGACAAGTCGTTCATGATTGCCGGCAAAGCCAACGATCATCCGTTCCACATTCATATCAACCCGATGTGGGTGCTAAGAATTGATGTGCCGGACGAGAATGGAGAGTTGCACAACGTTCTTCCAGAGCCCGTGTGGATGGATACTGTCCCCATTCCACGCAATGGCGGACGCGTCGTGTTTCGTAGCCGCTTTGATGATTTCACGGGCAAGTGGGTCAATCACTGCCACGTGTTACAGCATGAAGACCTCGGCATGATGCAGGAGGTCAAGTGCACAGATGATCCGAAAGAGGTTAACTACCACGTTCGTGACAAAGCCGCAGATCCGTCGATGAGCGGCGCGGAGGTTGATGCCATCTATCCGAAACCGTCGCTCGAAACAATGTATCTGCAGAACATGACCTTCATCGATCCAAACGAGAAGGGCTACCAGGTCTTTCCGGGGTTTGAGCTGGAGGTTCCCAGCCTGGACGACTAGCTGTTTAAGACCCCGCCTGGGTCTCACCGTACATCTGGTCCGGCGTCAGCACATCCGGGAAGCGTTGCCGCAGCGCACGGCGGGCTTCGTAGCAGAGATGACAGTGGTCGGCGTATCCCTCTTCGTGGGAAAGATCGTATCGGCGAACGATTTCCGCGGGGCCCCCGGCAAGCAGAGGACCGACGATCGGGTGCTCGTCCGGGTCATGGCCTGCCATGATTTCTGTCAATGGATGTTCGAGCATATTGCCGATGGAAATGCCCTGGCATACGTGCAGGTTGCCGAACGGGTCGACGTGCACCCGGCCCGGGTGCCGCAGATCCTCCCACGGGCACTCGGTAAATTGCTCCCATTGCTTTGCCTCGACACGCGAGGCGAGCACCTCTGCGGCGCGACCCCGGTAGAGTACGGCTGACTCGTCAATACTGATGAAATCAACCGGGATCCCGAGCTGCCGTGCTGCACGGCGGGCGATATCGGGATAATTCGAACCCTTATCGCTGCCGTGATACGCATCACTGCTAATGGAAAGATCGTCGACCGAGCCAGCGAGGGGCTTCAGCCACTCCATCGCATCGGTGTCCGCGGTCGCCCAATAGGCATTAGTGACGATACCTGTCTTGAAGCCGCGCGCTTTGGCTTTGCGAATGCCGCTGCACAGAATGGGGTAATAAAGAAAGGACTCACCGCCCTCGAAATAGATCCACTTGATGGTCCCGAGCGCCTCGGCCTCGCCGAGGATATGCTCGATGGTCTCGATTGTCATGGTGCCACTCTGAGATGGCGAGCCCCACACGAAGCAGTGGTCGCACTCGAAGTTGCACTGATAGGTCAGCAAAAGGTGAAGACCGGAAAGCGCGTCGGCAGTCATAACCAAGACTATAGCTCAACTGTGAGAAAACTCGAACTCGTCAGGCGCAATTTCACCGTTTGGTGCCAGCACAAAGTTGTGGAACTGCCAGTCAATCCGAAAGCTACCGGTCTCGTCCGGGTTCTCGGAGATGTTGATCTCGTCTTCTGTAACCGACTGCTCAACGTAGTCGCTCAGCAAGTCTGCAATGCTGGGTTTTTCTGCTGCGTAAACGATGTTCATGGCTTTCTCCTCGTGCATCTTTCCTGATGTACGCTTGCAGAGTAGTCGCCCCGCGCTTAACGAGGGCTGAAATTTTTGTGAATGACGCCTGAATACAGGTGCTTTTTGTGTAAACCTTGCTGCAGACCAGTCCTTCCTGTGGAAACCGCCATGACAACAAAGACAAGCATTCTCCTCAGTCTACTAATCCTGCCGCTGACGCTTGCCGTGGCAAAGGACAACGTCGCCGCCGATCCCGGGCGCATGGAACAGCGTATCAAGGCGCTGTCTGAATACGGCGCCAACGCGGACGGCGGAGTCGATCGCGTTGCCTTTAGTGAGGCAGATATCGCCGGTCGAGCCTACATCATGGAACTGATGAGAGGGGCAGGTCTGGAAACAAGCGTCGATACCGCGGGCAATATCATCGGGCGGCGCGAGGGCAGCGAACCGGATCTGCCGCCCATACTGTTTGGCTCGCATATCGACTCCGTGCCCGGCGGCGGTAACTACGATGGCGACGTGGGCGTTATCGGCGCGATCGAAGTCATCGAACTGCTCGAGGCCAATAACATCCGCACACGCCATCCCCTGGAGGTCGTCGTTTTCTCCGATGAAGAAGGCGGCCTCACGGGCAGCCGGGCCATGGTCGGCAAAATTGACGATAATACTTTGAGCGTCATGAGCCACAGCGGCATGACGATCGAAGAGGGCATCCGCGTGCTCGGTGGTGATCCGGATCGTCTCGACCTGGCCAGGCGTGAGCCCGGGGAGATAAAGGCCTTTATCGAGCTGCACATCGAACAAGGCGCCATCCTGGATGAAGAAGACGTCGATATTGGTGTTGTCGAAGGCATCGTCGGCATTCGCTGGTGGGATGTCACGATCGAGGGTTTTGCGAATCATGCGGGCACAACGCCGATGAATCGCCGCTGGGATGCCATGGTCAGTGCCGCGGAATACATATTGGCGGTAAACCGCGTGGCGACCAGCATGCCGGGATCCCAGGTTGCGACAGTCGGCAAAATTCACGCAGCACCGGGGGCACCCAATGTCATCCCGGGCGAGGTCATACTGAGTCTCGAGATTCGCGATCTCTCGGCCGAAAAAATGCAGCGTGTATTCGACGAGATCAGCGCGGCAGGGGAACGTATCGCCGACGCTCGCGCTACGCCAATCCGTTATGAAGAAATTGCCGTCGATGTCGCTCCTGCGCCCACCGACGAACGAGTACGTCGCATCATCGCCGCGTCAGCCGACATCCTGGGTCTGAGCTACAGGTTCATGCCAAGTGGTGCCGGTCACGATGCACAGGACATGGCGCTGATCGCACCGACGGGCATGATCTTCGTGCCGAGTGCGAAGGGTATCAGTCACTCGCCGCAGGAATTTACATCGGCACAGGATATGGCCAACGGCGCGACCGTGCTGTTCAACACCGTACTCGAGATTGACGGCGGGGCGCTGGAATGAGGCCTTGAGCACGGGCCCGGCGGACCCGTTTCAAGGGAAGACAGCGCTTCAGGTGCTTCCGCCGGGATTCTCTCGTAATCGCTTGAGTTCCATCCTGGCCTGCGAGAGGCAACCCTCCGCCGCCAGGAATGCCACCATCGCAACGCCGCCGTCGCCCACCGCCGCCGGAACTTCACGTAGCAATAGATTGGTCGAGCGTAACTGATCGCCGAGTCGCAGCAGATACATCTCGTCCGCCGCCAGCGGCAGCGCATCCGGCCAGACGACGGTGTTGTCACCAGCTTGCCAGACAATGGTCACCGTTTCGCCCGAGGTGACGCGCTTTACCTCGAACCGTTGGTCGGCGTTGCTGTGCTCTCGCCAATATCGAGGTTTTGCATCACCCGCCATGATGCACTGCGGACCCGTAAT
>JBFFOS010000065.1:0-15910 GCA_041574375.1 Woeseiaceae bacterium | reverse complement strand
GCTCCGATGGTGGCGGGACGATTCTCAATGTAAGTTCCATGGCTGGTCTTGGCGCCGCACCAAAAGCCGCGACGTACGCGGCCGCGAAACACGCCATTGTGGGCCTGACAAAAACCGCCGCGTTCGAGTATGCGAGAGATAACATACGTGTTAACGCAATTTGTCCCTTCTTCACGATGACAGAAATGCTCACCGAGATCAGCTCGGGCGGCGACATCGAGGACATCAATGCATTTCTCGGCCGCGGTACCCCGATGCGGCGAGTGGGTCGTCCGGAAGAAATCGTCAACGTCATGCTGATGATCATCTCCCCCGGAAACACGTTCATGAATGGCCAGGCAATTGCGGTTGACGGGGGTAGCTCGGCTATCTGATAAACCGTCCGATGACATCACTTATCGTCCGGCATCGCGGTACAATACGCGGATTCGCACGTTGGCACTGGAAAAAAAATGAGCTCAAAAAAACCGACTATTAACTACACACTCACCGACGAAGCACCGCTGCTTGCGACGTATTCCCTGTTGCCGATAATCCGCACATTCACCGATGCTGCCAACGTCAATGTCGTCGAAAGTGATATATCGGTGGCCGCGAGGATTCTCGGTGAGTTCTCCGACTACCTTACTCCCGAGCAGCAGGTTCCCGACAACCTGGCCGAACTCGGGCGCCTGACCCAGGTCCCGGACGCCAATATCATCAAGCTCCCCAACATCAGTGCGTCGGTGCCGCAATTGACCGCCGCCATTGAAGAGTTGCAGTCAAAGGGCTTTGCGGTCCCGGATTACCCGGAAGACCCGGCAACCGAGGAAGAAAAGGTGATCAACCAGCGCTATGGCAAGGTGCTCGGCAGTGCGGTAAACCCGGTTCTCCGTGAAGGCAATTCCGATCGCCGCGCGCCCGCGGCAGTCAAGCGTTTCGCCCGCAAGAACCCGCACCCGATGCAGGAGTGGAGCCAGGCGTCGCGCACGCATGTCTCGCACATGCATGGCGGCGACTTCTACTCCGGTGAAAAGTCCATGACCATGGACAGGGCCTGCGACGTGTCGATGGTCCTGAAGACAAGTAGTGGCAAGGAAATCGTGCTCAAGGAGAAGGTCTCGCTCGAAAAGGACGAGGTTATTGACAGCATGTTCATGAGCAAGAAAGCGCTGTGTGATTTCTACGAAGAGCAGATGGAAGACGCGTACAAGACCGGCGTGATGTTCTCGCTGCACGTCAAGGCCACGATGATGAAAGTCTCGCACCCGATCGTCTTTGGCCATGCAGTCAAAGTCTTCTACAAGGACGCTTTTGCCAAGCACGGTAAGCTGTTCGATGAGCTCGGCGTCAACGTGAACAACGGCTTGAGCAGCATTTACGACAAGATCGAGTCATTGCCGGGAACACAGCGAGAGGAGATTCTCGAGGACCTCCACGCCTGCCATGCGCACCGACCGGAACTGGCGATGGTCGATTCGGCCAAGGGCATTTCCAATTTCCATGTACCCAGCGACGTCATCGTCGATGCATCCATGCCGGCGATGATCCGTAATGGCGGCAAGATGTGGGGGCCCGACGGCCGTCCCAAAGACACCAAGGCGGTTATCCCCGAGAGCACCTTCGCGCGCATTTACCAGGAAATCATCAACTTCTGCAAGACGCACGGCGCTTTCGACCCGGCCACCATGGGTACGGTACCGAACGTCGGCCTGATGGCGAAAAAGGCCGAGGAATACGGTTCACACGACAAGACCTTCGAAATCAGTGACGACGGTGTCGCCAGTATCATCGATGACGCTGGCAACGTGCTCATGGACCAGAATGTCGAAGAAGGCGATATCTGGCGCATGTGCCAGGTCAAGGACGGGCCGATCCGGGACTGGGTCAAGCTGGCGGTCACCCGCTCGCGCCTGTCCGGCATGCCCGCCGTCTTCTGGCTCGATGAATATCGTCCACACGAGGCCGAGCTGATCAAGAAGGTCAAGACCTATCTCAAGGACCACGACACGGAAGGACTCGACATCCAGATCATGTCCCAGACTCGTGCGATGCGTTATACGCTGGAGCGCGTCATTCGCGGCAAGGATACGATTTCTGTCACGGGCAACATCCTGCGTGACTACCTGACCGACCTGTTTCCCATCATGGAATTGGGCACCAGCGCCAAGATGCTGTCGATTGTGCCGCTCATGGCAGGCGGCGGATTGTTCGAGACGGGAGCCGGCGGCTCGGCACCGAAGCACGTCAAACAACTGGTCGAGGAAAATCACCTGCGCTGGGACTCACTCGGAGAGTTTCTCGCACTGGGCGCGTCGCTCGAGGACATTGCGCAGAAAAACAATAACGATAAGGCGCGAATTCTTGTGTCAACGCTCGATGACGCGACAGGCAAGCTGCTCGACAACGGCAAGTCACCGTCGCGTCGCACGGGAGAAATTGATAACCGGGGCAGCCATTTCTATCTCGCGCTGTACTGGGCCCAGGCACTCGCGGAACAGACCGATGATTCCGAATTGCAGGCGCGTTTCGCGCCGTTCGCCAAGGCGCTTGCCGATAACGAGGAATCCATTATCGAAGAGCTGAATTCGGTCCAGGGCGAGAGCGTGGACATCGGCGGGTACTATATTCCCGATGCAGAAAAGACTCGCGCAGTCATGTGCCCAAGCGCCACGTTGAACGAAACTCTTGCCTCAGCCCAGTCCTGATACAAAAGGCCCCTCTGCGAGGGGCCTTTTTTCAGCTGAATCCACCACCCTTTTGACGCTTCTCTTCGATGAATGCGTTGGCTTTCGCAACGAACGTATTCATCTCCCGGCGTTGCTCCGGTTTCAGCATCTGCCGAAGCGGGCCGGTGAGGAGCACAAAAGCGACCAGCGGCAAGAAAATAAACCACCCGAAAATGCCGAAAAGAAGAAACCCTGCAACCGCGCCAATTGCAAAAACCAGTTTCGGCAGCATGAATAACAACGACATCAGCCCGGCCCAGTTGAACGCTTCCATCTCGACGTCGTCGCTCAAGCGAATCTCCGGACCAGGCCGGGGTGCCTGGTGATGTTCCTCTTGCGACGTATGTACGTGCTGTACTTGCATCTTCGAGGTGTAGGCCTCTTCCCCCAGACGCCTGAGGATGGCATGTGCCTCCCCCGCCTCCATGCTTCCGGGGTATTTACGAATTATCTTCCTGCAAAGTGAGCTGGCCCGGGACCTGTTCCGATCGTTCGCGCGCGACTCGCCAAAGCTGATGCTTTGAAACGCAAACTGGGCTTCGTGGAGGAGTTTCTCGGCGCTGGCCATCTAAAACAGAGTCCCATCAGATCATTCGATACGAGCATGATGGCACATGTCCCGTTCGGTCACCCGGACGTAAAGGACAGTCTACTCGACAGGCAAATCCGCACTCGTGCCCGTGCGGACCGGATCATCGCCTCTAAAAAGCGCGATGTCGCGCCGAATCGCCGTATCGAAACCTGGAACGGAGTCCGCGCTCGAGAACCACGGGTTCTTGCTGACGCGCAGGGAATGAGTATTACCAACGTACTCGAAATCATGACACGTTCCGCCGGCCCGATTAACTCTCACACACAAATCGGCGTTCCACTCGGAGAAAGAATAGAAATCCCGGTCTGAGTGCTGCAGCACCAGCGGCTCGGTCAGGTACTCTTCCATATAAAACGCATCGATCTTCGACATTGCAGTACGCACACGATCATCGTGGACGATCTCGACCTTGCTGCCGGGCGAGCGGAGAAGTTCATATTCCGCATCATCGATATCCTCGACATACTGGTTGATTGCGCCGTACATTTCGCCGAGCTTCTTTTCGAGAGCGTCTGCTACTGTTGGTATCGAAAATGTGTCGCGCTGCCACGTCCACTCATCGACGTGGGGCGTTTCGATCAAGTCCGCGGGATAGCCAAACACGAAGTTCGGGTTTGTGGCGCCCGACTCACCTGTCGCTGTGCCGGTCCAGGTCCCATCACCCGCAAGAAAGGCCTCTGGGCTCTTTTGCATGGCTTCGTAGGTTTCAAGCTGCAAGAATCGCGATGGAAAACATCCCGACCAGATAGACGCAGACGATATCCCGGTCACAACGCCGGAACCCTCGCCGGCAATGGCAAGCGCCAGCAGGGCGACGTCTCCGCCCTGCGAATGCGCAACCATGTTGACGCTCCCCAGGTTGAGCTCCGCCTTCTCGAAAGTCACCAGGCTGTCGAGCAGATTGAGCACATCGATCGCGTAGAACACGGGGCTGAGATAACTGCCGTTGTCCCAGGCCTGCATGAATTGGATACCGTCCGCGGGAACACCATTGACTGTGCCATGTCCGCGCCAGCCAGGCGTAAACACGACAAATCCTGCCTCGACGTACGAAGCAATCATGGCCTGGTAGTTGCTGTCGTCGTCCAGGTAGAAATTACTTTTCGGCGCTGCCTCAATACCCGCCCAGCCATGCACAAACAGGACAACCGGATAGCCCCCTTCCGGAACCGGCGCAGCAGGCACATCTATTCTCGAGTAGACGCGCAGCCCGTCCGATTGATACGAAGCGATGAAAGTATCGTGGGAACCATGCACTGGCTGCGCTTCAATACTTATGCTGGAGCCAAAACTGCGCTCGCGCAGCGCGTTGATCGACAAGTCGTCCAGGCTCTTGATTGTTGGCGAGGTATGCGCATCGTCGACAGACATGCATGCTGCGAGCAAACCGGCAAACAGCCAAACCAAATGCCTGGTTACCCGCAACATCGGCCCGCGCCTACGCCGGTTCATCGGCGAAACTGAGCTCTATTCCGTTGCCTGCCGGATCCTTAAGAAACAGCTGCACGACACTCGTGGCCGGAACCCTGGCGGTTCTGAACCTGACACCGGATTCGGCGAGCTTTCTTTCCATCTCGGCCCTGCCCGTGCAGGCCAGGGCAATATGATTCAGTGTGGTCGCCACGTTGGTCGCGAGTTGTTCGTCAGCGTCCGCCAGGCTCAGATGCAGGACAGCACGATCACCCGCATAGAGCCAATAGCCCGCTGAGTCGAAAGGCGGGCGATCGCCGACAACCAGCCCGATGACATCACAATAAAAGGCGCGGACCTGCTCGAGCAACTCGCGCGAAGCTGTGATATTGAAATGATCGATCCCGCAAACAGTCATGCAGGTACCTTACCTGCCGACGACGCTGGCGTCGCCCTCCGGCGGCGTCTTGATCCCTCCGCTGGCGCCGGACGGTTCGCCCGAATCCATTCCATGCATTCGGCATCATGTCCCATCACGACGTTGGCGCCGCGAATCGCCTGCATCAACTCACCATGCAGCGGGTTGGTAATGGCCGACGTCATGCCACCACCGATCGCCATGCTGATGAACGCGGCGTTCAGGCCGTTTCGATTCGGTAACCCGAAACTCAGGTTCGACGCCCCGCAGGTGGTGTTGACCTTCAGCTCACTGCGTAATCGCCCTACCAGGTCGACGACCTGCCGCCCGGCGGAATTGACCGCACCCACTGGCATAACAAGTGGGTCAACAACAATGCGGCTTGCCGGGATACCATAATCACTGGCGCGATCCACGATTTTCTTTGCTACATCGAAACGCACGTCGATATTCTCTGATATGCCGGAGTCGTCGTTCGATATGGCGACAACGGCACACTCGTATTTCTTCACCAGCGGCAATATTCGTTCAAGCCTGTCTTCCTCCCCGGTGACAGAGTTCAGGAGGGCGCATCCATCATAGGCTTCAAGGCCTGCTTCCAGTGCATCCACGACGGATGAGTCGATACAAAGCGGAACATCCGTTATCGACTGAAGCAAACGGATGCAATCAGTCAGAATGCCCGCTTCGTCTGCCATCGCGATGCCGGCATTAACATCCAGAATTTGGGCACCTGCCGCAACCTGGGCCAACGCATCAGCTTCTACGCGGCTGTAGTCGCCGATTTTCATCTCCTCAGCCAGCAACCTGCGCCCTGTGGGGTTGATGCGCTCCCCAATCACGACGAAGGGCCGTTCAAAACCAATGACGACCTCTTTGGTCGCCGAGCTGATAATTGTGTCTGTCATGTCGTCCTCGACCGATTGCTTGCACCGGAGACAGCATTGTCCCACCGAGTGTACTTCGGATGCAAATATCGCAACAATCTTACAAAGAATACGTATTTACCGAATATCTAACCTATTGTTTTTAGTCGACTTGATAATTGACTTCGGAGTCATTTCTTTTATAATGGGGGTCGTTCTTGAACCACAGGTGAGCAACGCATGAGCATCAACGACGAACTTTACGACGCGATCGTATTTGGCGAGCGCGACACGGTCGTCGAGATCGTGCAGAAGTCAGTCGATGCCGGCGACAATGTGGTTGAACTGCTGAATACGACAATGATCCCTGCACTTCGCGAGGTCGGCGACCAGTTCTCTCGCGGCGAGGTATTTGTTCCCGAGATGCTTGTCTCGGCGCGCGCCATGCAGGCCGGCGTCGATATCATCGAGCCCCTGCTCGTCAGCTCCGGTCATGAGCCGATCGCGAAGGTTTGCATCGGTTCCGTCAAAGGCGACCTGCACGATATCGGCAAGAATCTCGTCGTCATGATGCTGAAAGGCTCTGGTTTCGAAGTTCGCGACCTCGGTGTCGACTGCCGTATCGAGACATTCGAGGAAGCGGTGAACGGTGGTGCCCAGGTCATCTGCCTGAGCGCCCTGCTGAGCACCACGCGGAACGAAATGCGGCCGGTCATCGAACACTTCCGCGATCAGGACGTGAAGATCGTCGTCGGAGGCGCCGTCATCACCGAGGAATTTGCCGATAGCATCGGCGCCGATGCATTTGGCATCGACGCATCCGATGCTGTGCGCGCGGTACGCCAGAGCCTCGGACTCGAAGCAATACCTGCCTGAGTGATTGAGAAACCATGCAAGCCGCTACCGTTCGTCCGCACCTGTTCCGCGGCAAGCTTGATGAAATAGTCAGCCCGGATAGCACGTTTGAACGTGTTGCCTCCGGTTTTCGCTTTGTTGAGGGACCTGTCTGGTATGCAGACCGCGGCACGCTGCTCTTCAGCGACATCATCGGCAACACCATGTACCACCTTGGCAAGCGCGGTGGTATCGACGTATTTCGCAAGCCAAGCCATATGGCCAATGGCAGCACGCTGGATCGTGAGGGCCGACTTCTGACCTGCGAGCACGCGAGCAGCCGGGTCAGTCGCACGGCCACCGACGGTAGTTACGAAGTCCTCGCGTCGCATTACCGGGCCTCTGAGCTCAATAGCCCGAATGACATCGTCGTGAAGCGGGACGGAAGCATCTATTTCACCGATCCGAATTCCGGCCGCACCCGCAAATACGGCGTGGAGCGGTCCCAGGAACTTGGTTTCCAGGGCGTCTACCGCCTGGACCCCGAGGCCGGTGAGCTGACACTGCTTGTCGACGACTTCGCCAAGCCCAACGGTCTCTGTTTCTCACCTGACGAATCGGTACTTTTCGTCAATGACACGGACAGGCAACACATTCGTGCCTTTGACGTGAGCACCGACGGGACGGTTACCAACGACCGGATCTGGGCCAGTACAGACGGTGACCTGCCCGGCGTTGCCGATGGTATGAAACTCGACAGTAAGGGCAACCTGTATTGCTGCGGCTCGGGTGGAATTCACGTTTTCGACCCCGATGGCGCGCGGCTCGGCGTCATCGCCACGCCCGAGGTTGCCGCCAACTTTACCTGGGGTGGCCGAGACCTGACGGACCTCTACGTCACGGCGACACATTCGATCTACCGACTCGGCCTGAACGTGGCCGGATACGATCCACTCGCGTACTGACTTTCTGATGAATGCAACGCCCATCAATGTGACCGCAAATTCCCTTGAGGAATTCGTTACCGAGATCTTTAAGAAAGCTGGGTGTAACAGCAATGACGCCCGGACCATCAGTAACTGCCTCGTCCAGACCAATCTCTGGGGAATCGACTCGCACGGTGTGTTGCGCGTTGCCAAGTACCTGGATCGACTTCGCACGGGCGGCATGAATGCGAATCCCGATATTCAGTCCAGGAAGACAGCGCCAGGGCTCGAGGTTCTGGATGCGGACAACGGATCCGGTTACGTCGCCGCCACTGCCGCCATGAATCGCGCGATCGGCCTCGCAAAAAAAGGCAATATCGCCGCCGTCGCAGCAATCAACAGCAATCACTGTGGCGCCACTTCGCTGTATGCGCGGATGGCCATCGAGCACGGCATGATCGGCATCGCCATGTCGAACGTCGCACCCAACATGGTAATGACGGGAGGCAGCAAGCCGATCACAGGCAACAACCCAATTGCCGTCGCGGTGCCGACTTTTGGCGATTTTCCGTTTGTGCTCGACATCTCGATGTCCGCGGTAGCCGGAGGCAAGTTGCTCGTCGCCGCGAAGAACGGCGAAGAAATTCCGCTGGGCTGGGCCACCGACAAGGAAGGCCGACCCACAACGGACCCACAAGCCGGTTTTGAAGGTTTCCTGATGCCGCTTGGCGGGCACAAGGGCTTCGGCTTATCACTGCTAGTCGACATTCTCTGCGGCGTCATTACCGGCGGGAGCTTCCAGCACGAGCTGAAGAGCATGTATCGCTATCCCAAAGACCCGAGCAATACCGCGCACCTGATGATCGTCATCAATCCACTGGTACTGATGACGAAAGAACAACTTCAGGAACGCATGCGCGACTTCATCGCAACCCTGAAGGAGTCGCCAATGTGGGACCCGGACGACGAAATGCTGTTGCCCGGAGAAATCGAATATCGCAAAGAACGTGAACGCAGGCAGGGCGGCATTCCGTTGCCCGGCCAGCTGTTCGACGATCTTGAAAAACTGGGTACTGAAATGGAACTGAATGCGAAGCTGGAACTGATTGCCGCTTAGCGATTCACGACAGAACAGGACCCCGGAAACAAACTTAAGCACTGGAGAAGAAAATGGCATCCGACAATAGATCATCCGTGTGGTTTCATGAACTGGCTGCACCTGACGTCGTCGACTACGCAAAGAACGTCTGCGACGTAGCGATTCTGCCGCTGGGCGCAATCGAGCAACATGGCCCGCATTGCCCCTGCGCAAGTGACGCACTGAATGCGATCGGCATGAGCGAATTGATTGCCAAGAAATCCGGTGCGATGGTATTGCCAAGCCCGATGTACGGGTCGCATCCGTATCACCACTGGGGCGTCCAGGGAACGATCCCGCTGCGTTTCGAAACGCATACCGCAGTCATCGAGGACATCGTGCGCGGCGCATCGGTTGCGGGATTCAACAAATTCATCCTGTTGTCGGCGCACGGGCAAGTCTCGTCTACGATCGTTGCCGTGCACAAACTCGGCATCGAAGGACACTTCGTACTATCGCTGCACTGGTACGATTTCCTGCGGGACAATCAGGAAATTCTCGATGACCCGATGTGGCACGCGGATGAAGCTGAGACGTCGGTGGCCTTGTATCTCTATCCCCAGTTCGTTGACATGAGCAAGGCTGAGGCCGGCGGCAGCACCGGACTGATCGACCCGAAATGGAAAATTGCTCCTGGCGTCATGCCGAAACCGGGCCAGATGTATCACTTTGAAGGCACGTTCGCCAAACCCGAAAAGCTCGAGATCGAGGAAGGTGGCAACGGAGTCGTCGGCGACCCCACCAAGGCAACGCTGGAGAAAGGCGAAATCATCGTCACACGCCTTGTGGACCACGTCAGTCTCCTCGTCGAAGAGATCATGGAACAGTACCCGGTCGGCACCCGGCCGCAAACTGCCTGATCGGGAGAAACTCATGGCAAACCTGCTCTCGGCCAAACCCAAAGTTGCATTGATGACCTTCGGCGATGAGCGCGACTACATGTGGGAGGGGTACTTCGGACCCCTGACTCAGCCCCGGCATGAGGAGGCGATTGAGTATCTTCGCAGCCTGCCGATCGAAGTCATTGCGTTCGATGAGGTGGCACGCTCGAAGCCCGTGATCGATGAGCAGGTAAAAGCGCTGCAAGCGGCAGGTGCAGAATCATTGTTTGTGCACCTGCCCTGCTGGGCTACGCCCAACCTTGTTGTTCGAGCCGTGCAGCGCATGGCTTTGCCAACGGTCACGATGACCAGCAAGAGTGCAGCCACGCATGGCATGGTCGGCCTTTTCGGTGCAGCCGGGACGCTGTCGCAAATCGGCATCGACCACATCCGCGTGCGCGACGATTTCGGAGCACCCGTTTTCGAGGAGAAGCTCCTCCCTTACTTCCGGGCCGCCTCCGCCAAGGCAAGAATGCACGGTCGGGTCATGGGGTTGTTCGGTGGTCGCTCGCTGGGCATCGACACGGGCACCTTCGACCCGATGCAATGGCGCTCGCAATTCGGGGTCGATGTCGATCACATCGACCAGCTGGAAATCGTCCGCCGGGCCGAACTCGTCGATGCAGACCGGGTCGCGAAGAACATGGCGTGGATGGCCGATCAGTTCGCCTCGATTGCGTATGACGACCACAAGCTGACCCAGGAGAAGCTCGAGTTCCAGGTTCGTTGCTATCTCGCCAACAAGGATATCAACGAAGAAAAAGGTCTCGACTTCATTTCCGTCAAGTGCATGACCGAATTATCGGATCACTATGTTCCGCAATGTATTTCTGCCGCGCTGATGCCGGGACCCTACGATGGCGAAGGCGCGAAACAACCGTGTTCAATGTCCTGTGAAGCGGACGGTGACGGCGCGTTGACCATGGAGATCCTCAAGGAAATATCCGGGGGTGGCTCCACGCTATTCGGCGACGTCAGCCACATGGATGCCGACAAGAAGATTCTGTACATCCCGAACTGTGGTGGCATGTGCTCCTGGTTTGCGGGGCGGGCGGACGACGCTGCCGAAAATCTGAAGCACGTCGAGCTGCGCCCCTCAGTGCGTCCGGGTGGCGGAGCAATCACGTATTTTACGGCCGCCCCAGGACCGATCACGCTCGCGCGGCTCTATCGCGTCGCCGGCAAGTATCGAATGGCCATTATCCCGGGCGAAGTCATCAAGTTGGACGAGGACGACCTGGCAGCCTTTATCGAGGCGCGAGGCAAACACCAGCTACCAACCGCATTCGTACAAGTCGATGCCAATCTCGACCACTTCGTCGACGAATTCGGTTCAAATCATATCTCCGGCGTAGCGGGCTCGTGGACTAGCGAACTCGTGACCCTGTGCAACATGCTCGACGTTGAACCTGTCGTCATGGATAAGAATTTTTAACAAGAAAGGCACCAAATCAATGATGACACCGAGAGAATGCTTCCACGCTGCGATGAATCACGGGCAGCCTGACCGGCTGCTCCTCGATATGGGAAAACATATCGGGTCCATTCACCGACGCGCCTACGCGAAACTCAGGGAGCATCTCGGCGACGACAGCATGGTCAATGAAAACCTGATCCTGGATCGAATGGCACAGACGGTTGTGCCGGATGAGTCATTACTGCAGCGATTTGATATCGATTTTCGCTGGGTCGTGCCGAACTGGGTGCAGATCACCGAGCGCAAGGACGTTCCCGGCTATATCGATATGTGGGGCGTGCCGTACAAAGCGACCGAAGACTGGGATCACTGCGTTGTCGATGGCGCACCGATGCGGCAAGCCACAATCGAGACGCTCGATGATTACCAGTGGCCCGACCCGAACGATCCAAAACAATTCGAAGGGCTCCGCGAGAGAGCAAAGCACCTGTACGAGAACACCGATTACGTCGTCGGGGCTGATGCCATCAAGGCGGGCGTGTTGATGAACTCCCTGCAGATGCGCGGCTATGACCAGTTCTTCATGGACCTGGCCATTGATGTGCCATTCGCTGAAGCATTGATGGATCGCATTCTGCATACGCTCAAGGAAATGTGGAGCCGCTACATGGATGCGGTTGGTGACTACGTGCAGATTGCCTATGTAACCGACGACCTGGGATCACAGAGCTCCCTGCTGATCTCACCCAGAATGTTCCGACAACTGCTGAAGCCACGCATGAAGGAACTACACGACCACATCAAGAGCTGTGCCGACGTAGAACTCATGTTCCATACAGACGGCGCTGTCCTGCCGCTCGTCGACGACTTCCTCGAGATGAATGTCGATATCCTGAATCCCGTGCAGACATCGGTCAGCGGACTTGCAGACACGTTCGCTCTCAAGGAGTCATTCGGTGACCGCTTGTCGTTCCACGGAGCGATAGATGTTCAGCAGATGATGCCGAACGCAACAACCGAAGAACTTGAGGACGAGATTGCCCGGCGCGTCTACGACCTCGGGCGCAGCGGCGGCTACATCCTCGCTCCGTGTCACAACATCGGGCACGACATACCGCCCGAGAACATCGTGACATTGTTTGAGAAGGCGCGTGAGTTCGGCAATGATCCTGCTGCACTTAAAGAGCGCGTCGAAAACAGCAAACCCTATTTTGACCCGCAATAGACGTGAACGACTACTCATGGAAAACATCGTCAAGACAAAGCTGAAGAACGGCCAAAGAACCATCGGCGGTTTCCTTCAGACACTGAGCCCGGTGGCGGCCGAAATACTGAGCCAGTGCGGCTTCGACTGGCTGATCGTAGATCTGGAGCATGCGCCTGGCGACTTCGCCAACCTGCAGCAACAACTGCAGGCAATGAACGGCACCGACGTAGTGCCGTTTGCTCGCGCGCCCTGGAATGACGAGGTAGCAATCAAACGTATCCTCGACACCGGCGTGATGGGCGTACTGGTGCCCTACGTGAACACGCGCGCCGAAGCCGAAGCGGCGGTTGCCGCCTGCAAATACCCGCCACAGGGTATTCGTGGGGTTGCTGGCAGCCCGCGCGCCGCCGGCTACACCGGCAACGCAATGCCGTATTTGCAGTCGGCCAATGCCGAGACCATCGTGATGGTCGCTGTCGAGACTATGGAGGCCGTGCAGAATCTCGATGAGATTCTGCAGGTCGAAGACCTCGACGGAATATTCATCGGCCCTATGGACCTCGCGAGCAGTATGGGACACCTCGGCAATCCGGCACACCCGGAAGCACAGGAACAGATTGCTATCATCGAAGAAAAGGTACTTGCGTCTGACAAGTTCCTGGGTACCGTGGCCGGGACCCTGGAAAAAGCTCGTGAGTGTTTTGAAAAAGGCTACCAGTGGCTGGTCGTGATGCAGGACGGAGCGACACTACTCTCGGCCGGGAGGAACATCGTAGCCGAGTTGCGCAACTCGTAAGCAACGGATCAGGAACATGAAACTCGAAAACAAAGTAGCGGTAATTGCCGGCGGTACGAAGGGCATAGGTCTGGGCATCGCGCTCGAGTTCGTCCGCGAAGGCGCCAGAGTTGTTGTTGGTGGAACCAACCCGAAGAACGGCGAAACAGCCGAATCGGAGGTCGCCGCGGCCGGTGGCGATGGCCTGTTTGTAAAATGCGATGTCTCGAATCTCGACGATCTCGACAACATCATTAGCGAAACCGTGGAACGCTACGGCCGGGTGGACATATATGTCGCGAACGCCGGTATTAACGATTCCGCAAAACCGCATTTCCTCGACATTTCTCCGGAACAGTACGACCGGATCATGGGTGTGAACCTGCGAGGCATGTTCTTTGGTGGCCAAAAAGCCGCACAACAAATGGTTACCCAGGGTGACGGCGGAGTGATCATCAACATGTCGTCCGTCAATGCGCACCTGGCGCTCGACTCACAGGTGGTTTACACGGTCTCGAAGGGCGGCATTCAGCAACTGACCAAGGTTCAGGCGGTCGCGCTGGCACCTCACAACATCAAGGTCAATGCGATGGCACCCGGTCCGATAGAGACGGATCTCATGCGCCGGGTCGGGTCAGATACAGAACTGATGGACACGATACTCTCGAGAACGCCCCAGGGCCGAATAGGTACCCCTCGCGAGTGCGGCCGTCTTGCCGTATTCCTCGCCAGCGACGACTCGGACTTCATTTTCGGGCAATCGATCTATATCGACGGTGGCCGCGGTTTCCAGGCATTTCCAACGCCGGGCTATCGCACCGTCACTGAAGAAGACTACGAGAAACTGCAGGCATTGCTGGCCGACTCATGAATAACGAGATCGGTCGCGCAACCATTCTGACGACGGAACGAAACCGCCGAAGCTAAACAGGTGGATACCCGCAAGGTTGCCGGCCAGGTCTGCCACCCTGCTCTGCGCAAGCTTTGTCACCTGGCCGTCGGGCCCTCCGTTGGATGCCAGCTTGATCGCGTTGAGGCCGAGTCTGTTCGCCCCTTTCAGCGACATGCTCACACCGCAGATCTTTGCGAACCGTAACAGTTGAGCCGGGCTTGTCGGGCCTGCCAAACCGGCATAAACCGGGACGCCGGGCGCCCAGGATTCTACGTTGTCACAATACTCGACAATATTGCCTGGTGAGAACGAGAACTGCGTGACGATACTCAGGTCGATGCCCTCAGCTCGCGCTATTTCCATCTTGTTTTGCAGGTCTGCTCGGAGTACGGACTCGGGTACTTGCGGATGACCGTCGGGATAGCCGCCAACGCTTACTTTTCGAATTCCGGCCTCACGCAGCAGACCACTGGCCAGAACCGCGGCTGCATCCTTGAACGGCCCTGCCGGATTGAATCCATCTCCGCCGATCAGCAGCACCTTTTCCAAGTTCCCTTCGACCACGGCTCGATTGAGAAAACCGCGCAGCTCCTCCTCCGAGGTCAATTGCCGCGCTACGATATGGGGCACCGGGTTCAAGCCCACCTCCCTGAGGATGCGAATCTGGAACAGTTTCTGTTCGATGGTCTGGGTTGGCATCTTTGGGACGAAAACGGCCGTGCCAGGCTCAAGACTCAGGGCGGCCTTACGGATCGTGCTCTCGCCATTGGTGCTGAGTTCGATGGCACCATTTCTGACGAGCCGCACAGCCTCACTCGCTACGGCATCGGCCGGCATCGCTAAATCGGGACTGTTATGCACTATAGATGATGGCTCTGGCATTGATGGTGCTCCACCGGGCAACTGCAGCGTGACCGGCAAGATCTCGGGCGTGTTGGTCAGGAAACAGATACTAAGCAAAATGTACTTCGAATGCAATTTTTATATTGTCGTAGTTAGCTGTTTTTTATGGTTTTTATTTTGACGAACAAGGTTTTTTATTGTACAAATAGTGCATTCGAAGTATTGCTGCGTCGACGGATACCTTGCCCCACGGGAAACGAATCCAGAGCAGGCTGACAGCCGGATCCAGGTGCTAAAATGTCTAATAAAAACATACCGTTAGAAAGGGTCGCAAAACCGCTCAGCCGCGCGCACATGCCGACCGGCTACGCAATTTCGCTGGACAAGTACACAAACCGCGGAACCGACAAGGAAAAGCGCATCCCGGATGACTTCGGACCCGTGCAGTCCATGCGCGGATTCGAGGATACCTACAGGAATATCATTGATTACATCGTCCGTATTACGTACAGGATCTGGGAGGATCGCGATGTCGAATACATCGGCGATACCTATTCCGGCACCTCCAGGGTCTACGACGATTACGGCCTGCAGCTCGGCAACCAGAAAATCATCGACGACACGCACCACACCACCGGGGCGTTCTCAGATATCAAGCTGATCGCCGACGAAGTCGTCTGGGCCGGCGATGATGAAATCGGCTACCACACATCGCACCGCACAATTATTCGTGGCACGAATGATGGTGACAGCAAGTACGGACCTGCCACCAACAAGCAGATCGACGTCCTTGTCATCGCCAACTGCGTTGCGCTCGAGAACGAGATCTTTCTCGAGCACGTGTTATACAACAACTCGAGTATGCTGCAGCAACTCGGTCACAATCTTTCCGCGATCGTGCCGCGCTTGACGGCCGATGCGCCCGCCGGCTGGCCGCGCGACGCAAAGACCTGGGATGCTCTGCGATCGGCGACCAGTCCCGCGGTGCCGATTTCCATAGCCG
>JBFFOS010000064.1:0-15984 GCA_041574375.1 Woeseiaceae bacterium | reverse complement strand
ATCGCCGGGTCGTCGGCATACATGCGGTCACCATGGAGTTCCTGAAAATCCGGCGCAATCAATTGCAGGTAGTCGAGCGTATAGGGTCGGGACTCATGGCGCGCGACACGCGCAATCTGCCAGGAACTCAGCTTGGCGAAGATACTTTTCGTCAGCGACTCACTCTTGGCCTTGAGCCGCGCAACTTCCTCGTTGATGTTGATCTCGGAATCGTCGCCAACGTAGCGCAACTCCTCGATCTTCGCTTCAAGTTCGGCGATGGGCTGCTCAAAATCCAGAAATTTCATGTCCATCAATTCAACTCGCGTGCGGGCGCGTAAAGAAGACGAACATTATTGTTCCCGAGCAATTCCGTCAACTTATCGCGCAATTCTCGACTGGGACGCACGGCCCACTCAGGGCCCAGCGACAATCGCGCGGACGCGCTGTCGCCAATATAGCGCACCGATACGTCGCAGGTTCCTTCCCGGAACGGCAGTAACAGGTCGTGCAGCTTGACGAGCAGAGCCTCGCCCTGCCCGTTCGGGGCCAGGCTCAAAACCAGGCTGCGGGCCTTGGATTCGATCACCCGATCAATGTGCAGGACGCTTTTGGCATTGATGGTCCAGCTGCCGATGAAATCATCGTAGCGCAGGCCGCCGGCCACCACGACAATCTCGTCCTTGACCAGCAGGTGGCGAAACTCCTGGAATGCCTCACTGAAAAAACTTATCTCCATTCGGGCCGTATCGTCATCCAGTACAACACTGACGCGGTTGCCGCGCTTGCGGACATCGACGATGAGGCCCGCAACCGTCGCCTCCCTCCGCGCCGCATAATCGCGTTCGCCTTTGTTCGTCTGTGGCGGCGGCTCGGCGATGATGTCGCTCAGTTTGCCGTCCGCGAAATATCGCGCATCATGGCGCACGGCATCAAAAGGGTGCCCCGTGAGATACAGGCCGAGCGCCTCTTTCTCATTACTCAGGAGCAGACGTTCCTGCCACTCGGCGAGTTGTGCGGGTTGGATAGCTGCCTCTTTCTGCGCCGCCGGCTCACCGAGGCCGAACATATCGTTCTGCCCGGCAGCGGCCGCCTTGGCTTGCTGATCAGCGCTACGCAATGCCTCAGGAACGTGGTGCATGAGGCTGCGTCGAGACTCACCGAAACAGTCCATGGCACCAGATTTGACCAGAGCTTCCAGCGTGCGCCGATTGACCCTGTCGTGGTCCGCGCGGCGGCAAAAATCGGCGAGGCTCCTGTAGGGACCGCCTGCTTCCCGGTCCGCGATCAGCGATTCGACCGCTCCTCGGCCAACGCCTTTGATGGCGCCCAGCCCATACAGAATCGTGTCAGCGGCCGGCACGCTGAAGTGATACGAGGAACGATTGATGTCCGGTGCGAGCAGTCTCAGGCCCAGCTGGCGACAATCGTCTTTCAGCGTAACGAGACGATCTGTGTTCTGCAGATCGGCACTCATGACCGCGGCCATGAACGCCCCCGAGTAGTGTGCTTTCAGATAGGCCGTCTGGTAGGACAGTACGGCATAGGCCGCCGAGTGCGACTTGTTGAAACCATAACCGGCAAACTTTTCCATGAGATCGAAAATGTGGGTCGCCGTTTTCTCTGTAACGCCGCGCTCGGTTGCGCCACTTACAAAAATCTCACGTTGCTTCGCCATTTCCTCGGGCTTCTTCTTGCCCATTGCGCGGCGCAGCAAATCGGCGGCGCCGAGCGAGTAGCCCGCCAGTACCTGAGCGATCTGCATAACCTGCTCCTGGTAGAGGATGACGCCGTAGGTTTCCTCCAGGACCGGTTTGAGGTCGGGGTGCAGGTAATCGATGTCCGCCTTGTTCGACGCGTGCTTGCGGGTAATGAAGTCGTCGACCATGCCCGACTGCAGCGGGCCGGGCCGGAACAGAGCGACGAGCGCAACGAGGTCGTCGAACTGGTCCGGGCGCATGCGCTTTATCAAGTCGCGCATGCCGCTCGATTCAAGCTGAAACACGGCCGCCGTGTGTGTACTGCGTAACAGCTCGAAGGTCTTCACGTCGTGGTCGGGAATTTGGCTGATATCCAGGTCGATGTCCGGATTGGTTTCGTTCGCAATACGCACAGCCCAGTCGATAATCGTCAACGTCTTGAGCCCGAGGAAGTCGAACTTGACCAGGCCAACCGCCTCGACGTCATCCTTATCGAGCTGCGTCACGACATTGGTGCCGCCTTCCTCGCAGTACAACGGCGCAAAATCCGTCAGCGGACCCGGTGAAATAACGACTCCGCCTGCATGCTTGCCGGCATTGCGGACGAGCCCCTCCAGCGACAGCGCGAGATCGATGATCGCCGTCACCTCTTCATCATCCCGGTACATCGACGCAAGTTCATCGGACTGTTCGAGCGCTCTCTCGAGCGTCATGCCGATTTCAAACGGCACTTGTTTGGCGATCCGATCGACAAAGCCATAAGGCTGGCCAAGTACCCTGCCCGTATCGCGAATAACGGCCTTGGCCGCCATCGTGCCGAACGTAATGATCTGCGAGACACGCTCACGTCCGTAACGCTCGGCCACGTAGTCAATGACCTTGTCGCGACCCTCCATACAGAAGTCGATATCGAAATCAGGCATGGATACGCGTTCGGGGTTCAGGAATCGCTCGAACAGCAGGTCGTGTTGCAGAGGATCCAGGTCGGTAATGCCCAACACCCAGGCAACCAGCGATCCCGCACCTGAACCACGTCCAGGCCCTACCGGTACGCCATTTTCGCGAGCCCAGCGAATGAAGTCGGCAACAATAAGAAAATAGCCCGGAAACCCCATTGACTGGATCACGCCGAGTTCTATATCGAGGCGCTCAAAGTAAGGTGCGCTGAACGCTGCGCGCTCGTTTTCAGGTATTTTTCGCGCCTCGAAAATTCGGCTCAGTGCATGCTCAAGACCCTGCTTCGCTTCAGCTTCGAGAAATTCGGCCTCGGTCTGTCCTTCAGGTACCGGGAATTCCGGCAGCACGCTCTTGCCCAGCTGCAGATTCAGGTTACAGCGACGCGCGATTTCCACCGTGTTTGCCAGCGCCTCCGGTGCGTCGGCAAATAACTCGGCCATTTCGCCGGGCGTGCGCAGATACTGTTGCGCGCTGTAGTGCTTCGGCCTTTCCGAATCCGCAAGCACGCGACTATCGTGGATACAGACCCGTGCTTCGTGCGCATCAAAATCTGGGGCGCTCAGGAAGCGAACATCATTCGTCGCCACGACAGGCGTTCCCGTCGCGCTTGCCAGTTCAAGGCTTGCCCGTACACACTCTTCCTCACCACTGCGGCCCGTGCGGATCAACTCGAGATAGAAGCGGTCCGGAAACACGGCGCGCCAACCTTCGAGAAGTTCGCGCGCCTGTTCACCGTGATTTGCGTGTAACGCGTGACCGATATCGCCGTGCAATCCGCCGGACAATGCAATGAGGCCCTCGCAACTCTCCGCAGTCAGCCACTCGCGCCTCGCCATAGGCTCTCCGCGAACCTGCCCTTCGATGTAGCTACGCGTTACGAGCTCCGAGAGATTGCGGTAGCCGTCGTTATTCTGGACAAGAAGCGACATCGTGTAGGGTCGATCGGGTTCATCCTCGTTGAGGATGCGCAGATCAAGTCCGATGACCGGCTTTATGCCAGCCGCCATCGCCTTGCGGTAAAACTTAACGAGACCAAACAGGTTGTTCTGATCCGTTAGCGCTACGGCCGGCATGCCATTTTCAGCACAGGCATCCATGAGTCTGGGAATACGAATTGTGCTGTCCACCATCGAGTACTCGGTATGGACATGCAGGTGCACGAACCCGGGCGAACTCACGACGCAGCCCTCACGGGAGCAAAACTGAACCGGTGATGCTCGCACGGTCCGAATTCCTGCAGGCGCGCACGATGAATCTCCGTGCCATACCCCTTGTGACGCGCAAAATCGTACTCGGGATGAATCCGATCAAGAAATTCCATGATGCCGTCGCGCGTGGTCTTGGCAATGATCGATGCAGCACTGATGGCAGGGACCTTGTCGTCACCCTTGACGATCGCCTCACCTTCGATACTGGTATCACCAAACGTCAGGTCAGGCAGGCGATTTCCGTCGACTTGCACGGCCGCCGGGAGCACAGACAGGCTTGCAATGGCACGCCACATGGCAAGCATCGTTGCCGCGAGAATATTGAGTTCGTCTATCTCGCCGGGGTTCGACCATGCCACCGACCACGACAGCGATCGCTGCCGGATTTGCTGTGCCAGCACCTCCCGTCGCTTCGCAGTCAGCTTCTTCGAATCGGCCAGCCCCTCGATCTTGTCATCCGGACGCAATATCACAGCGGCGGCAACAACGGGACCCGCGAGTGGTCCGCGCCCTGCCTCATCGACTCCAGCGATGAGTCCGCCTGGTTGAAACAGTCTTTCCTGCTGCATGGATGGTATGCGAATTGCCCCGTTACCGCCTCGCCAGCTCGATTACCGAGTCGGCGGCGTGCTGGTCTGCATCAAGTGCCAGCTCTGCCCGCAGTCTATCAAATCTCTCGCTGATGGAACGCCGCCGTTCGGGGTCGTCGAGCAACGCTATGACCTCCGCAGCAATGGGCCCTGGCAATGCATTGTGCTGCATGAACTCCGGCACCAGCGGCTGCTCAGTAAGCAAATTGGGCAAGGTGAAGTGCTCGAGCGTTACCAGCCACTTGGCAATCCAGAATGTCACCGGCGAGACACGGTACGTCGCGACGGTCGGTTTGCGCAGCAAGGCGGCCTCCAGGACAGCTGTGCCGGACGCCTGCAGCACCACATCGGCCGCGCTCATCGCGAGTTTCGCGTCACCATCCAGCAGTGTGAACTGCGCTTCGACTCCAGCGTCCCGGAGTTGTTGTTCAATCATGGGGCGCAATTTCGGCGTAGCGACCGGCGTTACAAACCGGATGCCGGGCCGCGCTGCCAAGATTTCTTTCGCCGCAGCGGCTACGATGCCGCCAATCCTGCTCACCTCACCGCGACGGCTACCCGGCATCACTGCAACAATCTCGCCCGCGCCAAAGCCCAGCTCCGCGCGGGCGGCCTCTGCATCGACGATTTCCGGCGCCTCATGTGCCTTTGGGTGACCCACGAACACCGCGTTCACGCCGTGCTCTTCATACAACCTGGGCTCGAATGGCAGTATGCACAAGACCGTATCCGCCGCCTTTTTCACCTTCTTTACGCGGCCAGGCCGCCAGGCCCAGATCGACGGGCTGACGTAGTGCGCCGTCTTAATGCCCGCCTTGCGAAGTTTCTTCTCGAGGCCGAGATTGAAATCAGGTGCATCGATGCCGACGAAGACATCGGGTGGGGACTCGCGCCAGCGTCTTGCGAGTTCCCGGCGCAGGCGCAACAGGCGCGGGATATGTGCAAGTGGTTCGACGAGCCCCATGACAGCCAGCGAATCAGAGGGTTCCCACTGTTCGCAACCCGCCGCGACCATTTCCGGCCCGGCTACGCCTTCAAATTCGGCATCAGGAATTCGCTCACGAATTGCGCGTATCAGGCCAGCGCCGAGCACATCACCGGATGCCTCACCAGCAACCAGTCCGATCCTCATCGCGGGATCTTAGCGTGCCAGTCCACGCTCGGATGAGCGCAGAGATTCCAGGAAAAGATCGAGTTCGGGCTGCGTTTTCGCAAGCTCCGTGATCTCCTCTATTGCTTCCGCTTTCTTTTTACCGCTCCTGAACGTAATTCGGTAAGCGTTCTTTATATTGCGAATTTGCTCCGTGGAGAAATCACGTCGCTTGAGACCCTCGCTGTTAATGCCGCGAGCAGTAGCCGGCTGGCCGGAAACCATCGTGTAGGCCGGCACATCGCGATTGACGCCGGTATACATACCGAGGAACGCATGCGCGCCAACCTTGCAGAACTGGTGAACACCCGAAAAACCGCCGCAAATCACCCAGTCTCCGACCTGCACATGACCGGCCAGTGTCGTGTTATTCGCCATGATCGTCTTGTTACCAATAACGCAGTCATGCGCGATATGCACATACGCCATGACCCAATTGTCATCACCTACGATCGTGTCGCCCGTGTCCTGAGTCGTCCCGCGACTGAAAGTGCAGAATTCGCGAATGGTATTGCGGTCGCCGATTATCAGGCGTGTCGGTTCGTCGGCGTATTTCTTGTCCTGAGGATCGTCACCAATCGATGCGAACTGGTAAATGTGATTGTCCTTGCCTATTTTTGTCGGGCCGTTGACAACCACGTGGCTGTCAATGCGCGTGCCACTGCCGATCTCAACAGAATCGCCAATGACCGAGTAGGCTCCGATCTCGACATCGTCGGCAATGACCGCCGAGTCCGAGACAATTGCCGTTGCGTGTATCATTTCTGTTCCAGTTTCTTGACCCGTTTATGCAGCGCATCGATACGACGGAACCGCCCGACCTGCTTGGCCCATTCCCTCGCCGGCTCGGCGGGAAAGCTCGCCAGATAGACACCCGGCACAGTGACGTCCTTGGACACGTATGACTGTGCCGAAACTACAACGTCATCACAAATTGTGATGTGACCGACAGCACCGCCCATCCCGGCGAACATACAGCGCTTGCCAATCGTGGTGCTGCCCGCAATCGCAGCCATTGACGCCATGGCTGTATGCGCACCGATCCGGACGTTGTGAGCGATCATGCAAAGATTATCGAGCCGGACACCGTCTTCAATCACCGTATCACCAATAGCTCCGCAGTCGACACACGTGTTCGAGCCTATCTCCACATCATTACCAATAACGACACCACCGACCTGCGGCACCTTGACCCAGCCGTCAGGAGTCATTGCATTGCCGAACCCATCGGATCCAAGTACTACACCGGGGTGAAAGATGCCGCGCTGCCCAATGGTCACAGCGCGCGCAAGCGTCACGTTTGCAATGAAACGGCAGTCGTCGCCGACATGACAATCGGGGCCGATCACGGTCCCCGGCCCCACGTAGACGTTTTCACCAATTGTCGACCGCTCGCCGACGACTACGTGAGCGGCGAGGTGTGCGCTTCCCGCCACGCTTGCAGTCGAATCGACCACCGCCGACGGATGAATGCCGGGAGCATACGATGGCAGTGGGCAGACAACCGCTGCCATGCGTGCATAGCACGCGTAGGGATCATCGGCCAGGATGGCCGCAACAGGCGAATCCGCCGCATCATCAGGACGCAAGATAACGGCAGCCGCCTTCGTTGAAGCCAACTGCTGTTTGTATGCCTTGCTCGCCAGAAACGTCAGCGACTGTGGGGTCGCATTCGGTAAGGACGCGACGCCGCTGACCTCAATATCTGGATCGCCGATCAGCTCGCAACCGAAGCGCGTGGCGAGTTCTCCGAGGCTGATCGGCATTCTGATCAGACTTAGTTGGCGCCGGTTGCCTGGTAGTTGGCTTCGACAGTACGCAAGACTTCGTCGGTAATATTCACCGTCGTATTCACGTACAAAACGCCATCACCAACGATCAGATCGTAGCCCTGAGCCTCAGCGTAATCCTGCACTTCCTTGAGCAACGCGCGCTGCAACAGACCATATTCTTCATTCTGACGCAGATTCAGATCTTCCTGGAATTCGTTCTGTAAACGGGTCAGCTCACGCTGCAAATCACGCAGATCCTTCTCTGCATTGCGGCGCTCTGTCTCGCCCATAACGGCCAGGTCCTTCTGTGCCTTGGCTGCCAGGTCTTCGTACTCTTTCTGCTTCGCCTGGAACTCACGCTGGCGAGGCGCGAACTCTTCCTGCAAAGCATCCATGGCAGATTTAGTCTGCGGTGCCCTTTCGATCAATGCCGGCAGGCTCACTACGCCGATCTTCAATTCCTGCGCGGCTGCCGGCAACGCAAAAGCGCCGACCAGAGCACAAACCAGGACAGTCTTAACCACTTGTTGCTTTACAAACTTCATAAACTAACCATTCCTTTAAAACGCTTGTCCAATGGAGAACTGGAACCGTTCCAACTCGTCTCCGTAGTATCTGTCGTTACCATCATACGCATTCAGTGGGTATGCATAACTGAACCGGAACAGGCCCAGCGGCGCCAGCCACTGAACGCCTATTCCCACTGAAGCGCGCAACTCGTCAAAATCCGGCTTGTATTCGAGCGGAGCACCAAGCTTATCCGTAAACGTGACTTCACCCGTGTTGAATACATTGCCGATATCATAAAACAGGCTGGCCCTGGCCTGACTGGCCCACTTCTCCGGAAGCGGCAGTATAAGCTCTACCTGACTCGCAACCAATACGTTACCACCGTATGGCCGGCCAAAACTGTCGCGCGGACCCAGGTAGGATTCCTTGAAACCACGCACCGATTGGGGGCCTCCGCCGTAGAACTGCTTGTACGGCGGCAATGCCGTGGTTTCGCCCAAAGCCTCACCAATACCGAGTTCCGAATTCACGCGCAGCGTCCACTTGTTGCTCCACAACGGTACGTACTTCGTAAAACTGTAACGCGCCTGGTAGAACTGGACGTCACTGCCCGGAATCGCATAGGACAGAAAAATCTGTTGCCTCGTACCCCGGTTAGCGAAAATAGCGCGGTTGCGGCTGTCGAATGTCCAGCCCACGATCAGTTCAAACGTATCAAACTCTGTGCCGAAGAAAACCGCACCATTGCCAACGTTCTCAACGAAAGGATTGCCGTTGTTGGCGACCCATTCCTGCGCCTGCCGAGTACTGTTTGTCGAGGACAGGAGTTCCGAATGCTGATACGTCAGCCCGAATGACAGCGTCTGGTATTCAGAAATCGGGTAACCGTAGTCGACTGTCCCACCCGCGCTGGTGGTCGAAAAATCGGAAGCTGCCGACGTGAACTGAGTAATGTCACGGTAATTGATACTCACTGTGCGACGCACGCCATCCATCGTCCGATAGGGATCTGAATGCGAAAGGCTATAGAGCTTCTGGAACCTGCCAGAATTTAACTGGAGTGCAACACGGTTACCGGTTCCCAGAAAGTTCGTGTGCACGATGCTGCCATTCAGCATAATCTTCTGTGATTCCGAATATCCGACGCCGCCTGAGAATTGTCCCGGCATGCGATACTCGATATCGAAGTCGACATCGACAAGGTCCGGGCTGCCGGCAACCGGCTGATTGTTAACCTCGACATTTTCGACGTAGGGCAGACGCTGCAGGCGAATCTTCGAGCGATCTACCAACGAATTCGACAGGTACGCGCCTTCCATCTGGCGCATTTCCCTGCGCAATACCTCGTCATCAACCTGGTCCACACCATTAAAGTTGATCTTGCGGACATAGACACGATTCTGCGGGTTCACGTAGAACGTTACGGACGCCTCTTTCTTCTCGCGGTCCAGCTCTGGAACCGGCTCGATTTCAGCGTTGGCATAGCCCTCCTCCCCGAGACGAAACGCCATCAGATCGGACGTCTGCGTAAGGAGGGTCTGATTGAAGATCGAACCAGGCTGCGCAAGTATCAGGCGTCTCAAGTACGCCTCATTCACTACCATCTCGCCGACGAGCTTCACCTCGGAAATCGTGTAGACATCACCTTCGTTGATATTGATCGTGACAAAAATGTCTTTCTTGTTGGGCGATATCGCAACCTGAGTCGACTCGATCTTGAAATCTGCATATCCGCGATCCATGTAGAACGAACGCAGAATCTCGAGGTCACCCTCAAGTGCCTCTTTCGCGTAGCGGTCATCCTGACGAATCCAGGACAGCCAGTTCGCCGTATCAAGCGTGAAATCTGACCGGATCTCGTCGTCGTCGAATGTTTCATTGCCAACGATGTTGACCTGCCGAATCTTCGCACGGTCACCTTCTTTAACGTCAACCATGATTCGGACAGTGTTGTTTGGGCGATCCTGAATAACGGAATTGATAACCACACCGTACTTGCCACGATCGTAGTACTGTTCGCGCAGGAACATCTCAACGTTGTCCAGAACTGAACGATCAAACGTGCGCCCGCGCGCCAGGCCGACATTGCGCAGCGATTCCGTCAGATCTTCGGTTTTGATGTCCTTGTTGCCTTCAATTTCGAAACTCTCGATCGAAGGCCGTTCCCTTACGACAACCACGAGTGTCTCACCGTCACGCCGCATTTCGATATCGTCAAACAGGTCCTGCCCGTAGAGCGCTCGTATCGCTTCACCGATTCGAATGTTGTCAACCCGGTCACCGATATTGATCGGCAGATAGTTGAATACGGTACCTTCCGATATGCGCTGCAGTCCTTCGACGCGCATATCCTTGACCACAAAGTCGCCTGCCGCCATCGAGCTGAATGGCAACATGACCAGCAAAGCGAAAAGTGTGTGTCTCATCTGCAAAGTATCCGTTTTCCCGGTCAACCCAGGATTCTCGCAATATCGTTGTAAAACGCGAAGCTCATTAATAAAAGTAACGCGAGTATGCCAATTTGCTGACCGAGTATCTGCGCACGTTCAGTCAGTGGTCCGCCCTTTATCATCTCAACAACCTGATACACGATCTGCCCGCCATCGAGCACGGGAATCGGCAAGAGGTTGAGGACCCCGAGACTGATACTGATAATCGCGAGGAAACCAAGAAAATAGCTGAAGCCCCGTTCGGCCGAGTCGCCGGCGAACTGGGCAATGTTGATCGGCCCGCTGATGTTCTTGAACGAAACATCCCCTGTCACCATGCGGCCGAGCATGCGCATTGTAAACAGCGTTGAGGTCCAGGTCTTGTCTACTGCTGCCGACAACGACTCAAGGGGCGTGTACATTCGCCGCGCATAATAGTCAGCCGACGTTTCGGAGAGGCCGATCCCAATGAGACCGCGCCGTTCCTCGCCAGAACCGTCCGCATCGAGGGTCAGTGTGACGGTGGCAGCGTAGCCATTACGGATATATTCAACCTCGACTGGCTGGCCGGGCCTGTCGCGCACCACGCCAACAAGGTCGCCCCAGGACCGAACACTTTCGCCATCGATCACCGTAATACGGTCACCGACCCGGATACCCGCACGTTCCGCAGCCCCTCCCGGGGCCAGAGAGCCGACAACAGCTGGCGGTTGCCAGACGCCGAAACCGAGGCCATCGAACAAGGCGCCGGGCTCCGTCAGCCGAGTGGCATCACTACCGACATCAATGGTGGTTCTGCGATGGCCGCCCTGCACATTCTCGAGCGTCAGGGGAACCTTACCGGTCGCAACCATGTTATCCAGGATCGCAACGAGTGCGGATTCCCAGTCCGCAGGCTCGACATCACCAACGGCAACAATCTTGTCTCCGAATTGCAGCCCTGCCCGATCGGCGTAGGAATCCGGAATCACGTCACCAATAGCCGGCTTCAGCACCATGACACCCGGCATGAACAAGGCCCAGTAGGCGACGATCGCAAACAGAAAATTGAACAGCGGTCCTGCGGCCAGGACCGCTATGCGTGCCGGAATCGGGCGCTGGTCGAATGCCCTTCCTTCATCTTCGGGCTCGACCGAGCCTTCACGACTGTCAAGGAATCGTACATAGCCACCGAGGGGAATCGAGGCAATGCAGTACTCGGTATTGTCCTTGCCGGATCGCCACAACCAGATCGGCTTACCGAATCCGATCGAAAACCTCAGAATCTTCATGCCAGCCCACCGACCGACGATGTAATGCCCGTACTCATGAATCGCGACCAGCAAACTGATCGCGACAACGAAAGACAATAGATCGGTCAAGGCACTACCCATAATCAGCACAGTTCCCTAGTTGACTGATGCCAGTGGGCACAGTTCCCGCAGCATTGCGGGCCAGACTAGTTGGCGCACGATGAATGCTTCCTGAACGACGCATCAGGCGAACCCCAGCCAGGTAACGCCGAGCGCAAACAGGGGCGCGGCAGCGGCCACCGAATCAACCCGATCAAGCACCCCTCCATGCCCGGGAAACAGGGCACCACTGTCTTTCACGCCGGTAGTCCGCTTGAACATGCTGACGGTCAGATCGCCAACGATGGAAATCGCTGCGACTGCGAGACAAAACGGCAGCAATACAGCGAAACTCGCATCACGCCAGACTGCGACGACCGCGGCGAGAAGCGCGACGAGGAGCAAACCGCCGACGACGCCTTCCCAGGTCTTGCCCGGACTAATCGCGGGTGCCAGCTTGACGCGGCCAAATTTCTTGCCCACAAAGTACGCGCCAGCATCGGCTGCCCAGACGATCAACAACGTGAATATCAGGTACTCGACACCAAGACGCAGTAGTAACACCAACGCCGCATACAGCGGAACGAGGACCAGCAACCCGGAGATCCAGCGCAGTGTTGCCGGAATCTTCGTCGGAAAACGAAGGTTCCAGAAAAAAGCAATGCACCACCAGACGCAGCCTATCTGCAGCACCAGGGCGGTTTTTTCAGGAAACACGAAATAGATCAGCCCCAGCGCTGCGGTCACAAGCGCCGTATACACGAGGCGCATCCCGGACCCCGACGAACCGAGAAAACCCGACCATTCCCAGGCGCCCACGACAAGCAGGGCGCCGATAATCAGCTCCGTGTACTGCCGCGGCAATACGAACAGGACAATGCTAATCAGGACCAGCGAAATCAGGGCTGTGATTATTCTTGTTTTCAGCATTTCGCTTCCTCTACCTGCTCACCCGTATGTCCAAAGCGACGCTGTTTTTCCCCAAACCATGCGAGTGCCCGGTCGAACTCAGTCTTGTCGAACTCCGGCCACAGAACGTCAGTGAACCAGAGCTCCGCATACGCCAGATTCCATAACAGGAAATTGCTTATACGTTGCTCACCGCCGGTACGAATCAGGAGATCCGGATCCGGGATGTCGCCGAGCTGCATTTCCCTGGCAAGCGCCTCTTCACTGATATCTGCCGCCTCAATCTCGCCGGCTTTAACCCTGGTCGCCAACGCCTGCGCCGCATTGGCAATATCCCAATGGCCGCCGTACGCGACGGCGACATTGAGCACGAGCCCCGTGTTGTTCGCAGTTGTCTGCTCGGCTTCCGCGATACTCTTGTTCAACCGTTCGCTAAGCTGCTCCCGCGCACCGACAAATCGCAGCTTTACGTTATTACGATGCAGCTCGCCGACCTCACGTCGCAATGCCTCGATAAAAAGGCTCATGAGGCTGCTGACCTCTTCTTCTGGCCGACTCCAGTTCTCGCTGCTGAATGCAAACAGGGTCAGATAGCTGACACCGCGTTCTGCGGCTCTTTCGACAGTCGAGCGCACGGATTTGACGCCGGCACGATGCCCCGCATGCCGCTTCTTGCCGCGCGCACGCGCCCAACGGCCATTGCCGTCCATGATGACGGCAACGTGCACTGGAACATGAGTGGTATTGGCAGCGATAACAGACACGGAAATTGTCGACAGGGAAGCCCGTCAGATCTCCATGAGCTCCGCTTCTTTGACAGCGAGCACTTCATCGATTTCGGCAATGTACTTGTCCGTAATCGTCTGAATATCTCCCTCCGCACGATGCTCCTCGTCCTTGCCGATCATCTTTTCCTTCAGCAGTTCCTTAACATCATGCATGGCGTCGCGGCGAATGTTGCGCACGGCAATGCGACCATTCTCGGCTTCATGCCGGACAATGCGGATCATATCCTTGCGGCGATCCTCGGTCAGCGCGGGCAACGGCACGCGAATGACGGTGCCGGCCGAGGCAGGGTTAAGCCCCAGATCGGAACCCATGATGGCCTTTTCAATGGCCTGAACCATGTCTTTTTCCCAAGGCGTCACGGTCAGCGTACGAGAATCTTCCACGCCGATGTTTGCTGCCTGGTTAAGCGGAACCTGACTGCCGTAGTACTCGACCGTGATGTGATCGAGCAGGCTCGTGTGCGCACGTCCTGTCCGAATCTTGGTCAGCTCAGTCTGCAGTGCGACCACACTCTTGGACATACGCACGCCGGCGTCTTTCATGATTTCATCCAACACGACTATTAGCCCTCTCTAGTTTTTTATGCCCGAGATCAACTCAGGCTGATACCAGTGTTCCGATTTCATCACCCGACATTGCCTGCACCAGCGCGTTTGCCCGCTTGAGGTTAAACACTCTCAACGGCAAATGGTTATCACGGCACATGACTATGGCGGTCGCATCCATGACGTTCAACTTCTCGGCAATCACCTGGTCATACGACACAATGTCGAATCGATGCGCATCCGGATTCTTGGCCGGGTCCGCGTCGTACACACCATCCACCTTGGTTGCTTTGAGCAAAACGTCGGCGCCGATCTCGATCGCGCGCAGACTGGCCGCAGTGTCCGTTGTGAAAAACGGATTGCCTGTACCAGCGGCCATGATAACGATGCGACCTTTTTCGAGGTGCCGAATGGCGCGACGACGGATGTAGTCTTCACATACCGCATTGATCTCGAGCGCTGACATCACACGTGCATGTACATCCAGCGCCTCAAGTGCGTCCTGGATAGCAAGCGCATTCATGACGGTCGCCAGCATCCCCATGTGGTCGCCGGTGACCCGGTCCATGCCGGCTCTCGCCAGGCCTGCGCCACGAAAAATGTTGCCGCCGCCGACCACGATGGCAATTTCGACGCCGGTCTGGCGCGCCGATGCTAATTCCGCAGCAATGCGTTGAATCACCCGCGGCTCGATACCGTAATCCAGTTCCCCCATCAGCGCTTCGCCACTGAGCTTTAGCAATACACGTCGGTATTGAACCGGATAGTCACTCATACATCAGCCTCGATGGTGGGTCGCCTGCTGGCGAAGGGCCGTTAATTCTAGCGTAAACCCCCAAGGTCTACACTAAAATCAACAGCTTAAGTGGTCTACTTAGCTGGTACCCTGAACCTGCGCCATAACCTCTTCGACGAAGTTGTCTTCCTTCTTCTCGATGCCCTCTCCGACCTCGAAACGAATGAATGACACAACAGAAGCGCCTGCGCCTTTCAGGAGCTTGCCGACGGTGACGTCGGGGTCCTTGACGAAAGGCTGGCCGACCAGCGTGATTTCTTTCAGGAACTTGGCGACGCGGCCCGTGACCATTTTTTCAATGATCTCGGGCGGCTTACCGGAGTCGTTGGCCTGCTCCGTGAAGATGCGGCGTTCGCGCTCCAGCGTATCTGCGGGCACGCCAGACTCATCAATACAGACCGGATTAATTGCAGCGACATGCATGGCGATATCGCGAGCAAGCTCCTCGTCGCCACCCTCGAGGGCGACGATCGCACCGATACGTGCGCCGTGTGTGTAAAAGCCGATCGGACCGTCAGCCTCAACCATCGACGCACGACGGACAGAGATGTTCTCACCAACCTTCTGGACCAGATCCGTGCGCGCCTGCTCGATCGAGCGGCCATCGCCAATATCCTGCGACGCCAGCGCAGCAACATCAGTCTCGCCAGACGCTGCTACCACTGCAGCAACCGTCTCGGCGAAATTGATGAAGTTCTCGTCCTTCGCGACAAAGTCCGTTTCGGAGTTCACCTCAACGATGACGACCTTGTTGCCGTCTTTCGAAATGATGACACGGCCATCGGCAGCCACACGACCGGCTTTCTTGTCAGCCTTTGCCTGGCCCGACTTCCGTAACGCCTCTGCTGCGGCATCCAGATCACCGTTTGCTTCAACGAGTGCTTTCTTGCACTCCATCATGCCAGCGCCCGTGCGCTCACGAAGTTCTTTCACCATTGATGCAGTGATCGACATTACTTGTCCTCCGCCTTTTCTTCTGCTTTGGCTTCGGCAGGCTTCTCTGCCTTCTTGGCTTCAACCTTCTTCTCGGTCTTCTCTTCAGCCTTCGCCTCTACCTTGTCCTCAGCTTTCTTGTCGTCCGCCTTGGCTTCAGCCTTCGCATCAGCCTTCTCATCAGCCTTGGCCTCTACCTTTTCCTCGGCCTTGGCCTCTACCTTGGCCTCGACCTTTTTCTCGACCTTTTCCGCAGCCTTCTTGTCGTCTGCCTTGGCTTCCACCTTTGCTTCGGCTTTCTTGTCGTCTGCCTCGGCTTCTACCTTCGTATCGCCTTTCTTCTCGTCAGCCGCCTTTTTGACAACCTTCTTTTTCGCAGCTTTTTT
>JBFFOS010000063.1:0-16062 GCA_041574375.1 Woeseiaceae bacterium | reverse complement strand
CAGCCCGAACAACAGAGTCGCGGGCCCCAGCGCTGCAAATACGTGCTTCAGTGCATGACCACTCATCAATCCCCCGACCGAAAATACTCCGGCATCGAAATACTCGAGAACCTTGGCCACGGCATAAAAAGCAATCATCCATGCGATATAAGGGCCAAGGTCGCTACGGTCACGCGAGATGAGAATGATGGCAGGAACGAGAATCATGGGCACAAATTGCACGAGAACATAAGGCCGAAGGTCGCCGGCACCGAGGTGCTCTGTATGCAACCAGTAGCAGACAGAGGCTGCGCCAACAGCGAGCAGCGGCAGTAGCAGCCGTCTGCCCCAACCGACCGACAGGTATTCCCCGACAACGATGGCGACGAAACTCATGAAGCCGATGGTCATCGTCAGGCGATCCCAGGCCAGCGAATCGTTATCGGGGCGAAGATGGTAGTAACCGGAGCCGAATGCCGTCAAAAATATTCCGACAAAGAACACGTGCCAGGCAATGCGTAGCGGGTCATTTACCTGTCGCCTTACGAAAGCAAATCCCCGCATGCCGACAATGGCGAACGGCAGATTAGAGGCGACATTCCAGAAATTGGAAATACCAAGTAACATCCGGTCATCTGCAAACAGATGATAGGCGGGATCCTGGGCCAGCGGGTTGGTGATCAGGTCGGCAAGACTCATCCAGCCGATTCCCCGCCACGTGGCCCATAGAAAACGACCCAGGCTGCAAAATCGGCCGAGAACTCTACGAAACGATGTTCCATGTGTGCCGGCACAAACAGGGCGTCTCCCGGACCGAAATCGATTCGCTCGTCGCCGCGCTGAAACACTCCGGCACCCGTATGCACAATGTAGAGTTCGTCCTGTTCATGCGGTTCCTGCTCGTCACTGTCTGCTGGCCGGTAGTAGCCGAGTTCCATGGTGCCGTGCTCGAGCAACACACCGTACAAACCGTCATCCGACTCAGCGACGGCGGCAAGTGCTCGTTCCGGTGTCATGCGTTCGACCATGGCTTCAGGCTAGAATGCGAATCTTTGATTCAGGGCATTTGGATGATGGCCATAATACGGCATCTTCGCGGCGTATTGATGTTCAGTGGCTTTACGCTGAATACGCTGTTCTGGTTTGTGCCGATACTGGTACTTGCGATCCTGAAACTGCTAATCCCCGTAGCAGCGGTTCGCGATGCAATCACGCGAGTTCTCATGGCGCTTGGTGAGAACTGGATCAGTGTTAACACCACGCTGCTCAAGGGAGCTGGTTCTGTCGACTGGCGACTCGAGGGTGCCGATGCCTTGCGCCGGGATGAATGGTATCTGGTGATTTCGAATCACCAGACCTGGGTCGACATTCTCGTATTACAGGGGGTTCTTAATCGCCGCATTCCTTTTCTGAAGTTCTTTATCAAGCAACAGCTCTTCTGGTTTCCGGTTCTTGGTATAGCCTGGTGGGCGATGGACATGCCCTTCATGAAGCGCTACTCGGCAGCTTATCTCGCCCGCAACCCGCACATGAAAGGCAAGGACTTCGAGACAACGCGCCGTGCCTGCGAAAAGTTTCGTAATACACCAACTTCCGTGATCAACTTCATCGAAGGCACACGATTCAGCGAAGAGAAACGTGCGCGCCACAAGGACCCGTATCGGCACCTGCTGCGCCCGCGTGCGGGTGGTTTTGCCGTGGCCATGTCATCGATGGGCGAACTTTTCGGCGCTATTCTCGACGTGACCCTTGTTTATCCTGACGGCCCGGCAAAGTTCTGGGATATGTGTTGCGGGCGGCATGTGCAGGTTATCGTCAACGTCCGGGAGCGAGCCGTTCCGACCTGGTGTATCGATGGCGATTACGAAAATGACCGAAAATACCGTCGTGATGTGCAAAGCTGGCTAGGTGAGATTTGGCAAGAGAAGGACGAACTGATACAACAGACGCTCGACAGCCGAGAGTCTCATGACTGAAAGCCGACAATACGATACGGTCGCGTTCGATGTTCGCGACAATGCGACAATGTTGTTTTTTGCGAAGACGACAGATCTCGGCGACATCAACGACTACCTGTTGCTTATGCGTACGATCGACGAGGACTTCGATGACTCGATCTACATCGAGATAAACGAGCAGCAGTTTGGCGGGCATAACCTGATCAGGGAAGCCGCCCTGACCGGCAACGTTCTGACTCTCCGGTTGCACGAACCAGCCGAGGAACTCGGCGGTATTGCTGACATCGTCCTGACCTGGTCCGAAACGACGGAGAACCTGGATAGCATCGAAATGGGTGCGTTTCGGGTACTCGGCGACGCACTCGTTGGCGGAAACGCCTGAAGCCCCAGTGGCGCCCTCGCAATTTAGTCTTTACATCGTGCGCTGTGCGGACGGTCAGTTTTACACTGGCATAGCCACAGACGTCACAAAGCGCCTCATTGAACACGAATCAGGTCCGCGTGGCGCGAAATATCTGCGCGGGAAAGGGCCGCTCGAGATCGTGTTTGCGCAGAGGGTGGGTGATCGTGCTGCGGCATCGCAACTCGAGTATCGCGTCAAGCGGCTTAGTCGCGCTCAGAAACTGGATCTGATTGAAGGCCGCCGGCGCCTGGCCGACCTTCAACAAGGTCATGTACTGGACGACGGTTCCGCGTAAACGGCAATCGGCCTGCCAAATTCAGGCTTGTAAAGCTTCGTATCCGTGTCCCATGTGTCACGAAATTCCTCGAACCAGACGGCTGTTTTCTCGATGTTGTCGAGAAATTTCGGGAATGGCGTGACCTCGCCTAATGGCCGTGTGAAATCATCGAAATGCATTGGCATCACCGCATTCGCACCGGTCGCCGTGACCATGGCCTGCCAGTAATCCTCGGCGTAGTCCTTGCCGAGTGAAGTGAGCCCATACGAACACAGTAATGCCAGGTCTACAGGAACATTGTCGAGTGCGCCGTCGATAAATCCGGAGCTTCCCTGCACCAGTGTCGTACCTTGTGGATGTTCAATTACGATCGAGTACGCCATGCCGAGGCGCATTGCCGTAATCGGCTGCGGTAACGTCAGTGGTTCATCGATTGTGCCGGGAAGCGGCACTGAGCCGCGCCACCCCACGGGGCCGTGCCGGGAGGGCAGCAAGCGGACCTTGAACTCTCCGAACTCAAGCGTCTCACCGTTGTTGGCGACGATTATCTGGTCATCGGGAACGCCTGCGCCACGTGCAATATTTGCGGTCGACTCGGATCCCACAATGGACGCGCTCGATCGCTTCGCAATAGCGCCCACATCCATCGCATGATCATAATGAGAGTGCACGGGAATAACTGCTGCCAGGCGGCGCATGCCGAACTCGTGCAATGCATAGTTGATTGTTACCGCATCGTTGTTGACGGGGCGTCGAAAGGCGATGTCCACCAGTGATGGCCGCGAAAAAAAACCGTCAATAAGGATCTGGGTTTCTCCGTCATCGAACAGCACCGTTGTAACGCCAAGCCACGTAACGTGAAGCGAGTTTTCGGTTGGCGCCGGGCCGACAGGCCAATCGACCATCTCGAGACTCGGCCTTTCATGCCACAGCCAGGTGAGTCCGGCCGTGCCGGCGGCGAGCACCACGATCATCACGAGGGCCGTCTTCTTGACTCGCTGCAGCCACATATCTATTGCCCTGTGGCTATCCTCGCGAGGTGCCCTGTAAGTGGCGCGAGGTAATTGCCCAACGCGTAACCCAGGAGGGCGAGCAAAATAGAAGCCGGAACCAGGTTGGGTCGATGATGTGCCGCGACGATCGGCGCCGATGCCGCGGCTCCGATATTTGCCGCCGAAGCGATGGCTACGCTGTGTACGTCGACGCGGAATAACCAGGCGCCGGCAAGCATGAACAGTCCGTGGATGAAGATCCAGATGAATGCGCCCAGTACAAACACAGGTGCGGAGCCGAGTTCGCTGACTTCCGCACGGGCACCCATACCGGCGACAAATATGTAGACGAGCGCGGTTCCGATCGCGGTGGAATTTGGCAGTTTGGATACGGGCGTTGTCGACAGCAGCAAGGCAATGGTCGTTACAAGGAGAATTCGAGTCGTCGTCTCAGAAAAAATACCGGCGAGTCCCGTTGACACATCCGCTATCCAGCCCGCAATCGGTGCCGCCAGCGCGTGGCCAATTGCGGTCACGCCGATAATAACAGCCGCGAGATACAGATATTGCGGCATCGTCGGCGCATGATCCTCCTCGACGTGCATCTTCGCAGCAGCATCCATTGCCGCCAGTCGCTCCTTGGGCACGCGCGCCCATTTGTTGAATTGCGCCGCATAGTCTCGCGACATGAGCAATAGCGGTAGCCAGACAATGTAGATGACGTTATCGGCAACCACCGCGAGCCCGAGCTGCGCATCCGTCGCTCCGAGCATCTCCTTTGTCGCAAGCATATTGGCCGTACCACCGATCCAGCTGCCGGCGAGCGCGCCGAATCCTTTCCACGAATCTTCAGGCAGCCAGCCATGCACGATCACATAGGACACGACGCCGCCGACCATGACGCCCGCCGTTCCCATGAGCATGACCAGCACACCTTTGCCCATGACCTTGACCACGGCAGGAACGTTGACCTTTATCAGCATCAACACAATGAATACCGGCAACGCGAACTTGCTTAGTCCCGTATAGATAATCGATGAATTAGGTATGACGGTTTGGCCGCCAATCTTGAGGTTGCTGAGAAAAACCGGCGTTGCATAAATGAACAGTAGCGGCGGAACGTACTTGAATAATTTCGTGTCTGTGACCTGGGCCAGCAGAAAAAAGAACGCGGCGACGGCGCACAAGACCGCGAGCACGCCAATCGGTGAATCAATCAGGACGTTTTCCATGCACTATGCCTCAGGCCGGATCTGGCGACCGAGTATAAAGCATCGATTAGCTCAGGGCGTGTGAAGAACGACTAGCCGAAGCTGATCTGCGCTGAGAAGTCCTTGCGCGTATCTGCATCGCGCAGCACCGCGGCGTTAACGGTAAGCCAGACAGCGTCCCAGTCTTCGATCTTGCTGGGACCAAACACGTGTTTCGCAATGAAGCTTTCGAGTTCACGAACATGGATGACATTTTTCGGCGGGGCCGACGTGAACTCGACCGAACCGGTAAATATGACGAGGTTTTCAACCGGTACATCAGGAACAACTTTTTGCAGCGCGCGCGTACGACCTTCGTTTTGAATCAGCGGATTAAGGAAGCGCTGGCGATGAACGCCATCGATGTTTGTCCATTGTGCCTCGTCTTCGCCACCGAACACGATGCCGTTGAAATGCTTCGACTGAATGCAAAGAATCCCGCCCGCGGTCAGAATCGCATGGTCAATTTTCGCAAGGCCACCATAGGCCCCGGGCAGGATGAAGTCGTGCAGAACATCCGGGCTGCGCTTGCTGAGCGCCCTGCGAATTCGAAACTGGCCAACCTTGCCAGTGATGAAATGGGCGACATGATTGGCTACCGAGCGAAACACCAGGGCCAGCAGCATTGCACCCGCGATCGTGAACAGGAACGTCGCAGGGCCGACGCTTGTGATACCGGTTTGCATGCCGCCGTCAGCCGCCAGCGCGGGCACGGCAACGAGCGGAGTGCCGGTGATGATTCTGCGGGTCGGATTCAACATAAGGCATAGAGTAGGCCCGATTGTGCCGGCAGTAAGCGTAACAGGTCACGTTTTTGCACTCTCGCCCGGGTAGGCCAGGTAATAACCGTTGATTTCTGTCACTCGAATGGGCACTTCGTAGACCTCGCTCAGGATATCGTCGGTCAGGACCTCGTTTTTTTGGCCATCGACGGCAATTTGCCCGTTCTGAAGCAGGACAACCCGATCGATCCCCGGCGGGATCTCATTGAGATGGTGCGTCACGACAAGGATGTTGCGGCCAGCGTCGGAGAGTCTTCGAATTCGGGCCAGGTAATCGAAACTCGCCGCGAAATCGAGGCCGGCGGTTGGCTCGTCGAGAATCAGGGTCTGGGGTTTGTGCACCAGTGCGCGGGCAAGGATGCAGCGTCGTTGTTGCCCGGTCGACATCGACCTGAGCGCCGTCCTGGCGAGTGCCCCGATGCCGAGGTCGTCCAGCGTTGCGCGTGCGGCCGCGATCTGCCGGTTGTCGACCCGATCGGCGAGCGTACCGTGGACACCAATGCTCGAATGAAATCCTGAAATGACCACCTCAAGTGCCGTCGTTGACGGCGTGTATCGCTGCTGCAGGTCCTGTGACACGACGCCGATGTGCTTGCGCAGTTCCCAGACATTCCATGTGTCATGGCCAAGAATCTGAAATACGGAGTCCGGTTTTGCTACCGGGTACAGCTCGCGGTTTATGGCTTTGAGCAGCGTCGTTTTCCCTGAGCCGTTTGGTCCAACGATAGCAACGCGCTCGTGTTGCTCGATCGTCAGGTCGAGGTGTTCGAAGACGCACGTCGTGCCGCGCCAGATAGTCGCGTTGCGAATCTCAACAAGTGGCGAGTCAGGCTTCATGGACTTTCCACCCACCACGTCTGAATACGATTACGCTGAGTACCGTCAACAATGATTCCGAAGCGACGATAGCGATGAATGCACCATGCGGCTCCAGCGACGTTTTGGTAGCGAGCAGGAACGCGAGCGGAATCTGCAACAGCCAGAAGCAAATGACATTCAGGGTCATCGGTGTTTTCGTATCCCCGGCGCCGTTCATCGCCTGAACAATAACCATGCCGACAGCATACATCGGGAATCCGATGCCGAGAATCTGCAGACAGCTGGTACCAATACGAAGCACGTCGGGCGCACTGGTGAACCACCCCGTTATTGTTTGCGCAAAAACAAGGAGAAAAATGCCGGCGAACGTCAGGAAGGCAGCGTTGTAGCGCGCGGCCTTCCAGGTTGACTGTTCTGCCCGGTCCGGTTGTCCTGCGCCCAGGTTCTGGCCGACAAGCGTTGCGGCGGCGTTGCCGAGGCCCCATGCGGGCAGGAACACGAACTCCATCATGCGCAAAGCGATTGTGTAAGCCGCAATCGAGGGGCTGCCGAACATTGCAACAATGCGCATAACGCCGATCCAGCTGCTCGTTGCGATAAGAAACTGCCCGATGCCACCGAGCGAAATGCGAAGCAAGCGCCACGCCAGCGAAGGAATGAAGCGCAGATGTTGCACGGCGAATGCAATGCGACCACGCCCTTTCATCAGGTACCAGAGCTGGTAGGCAACACCGATTCCGCGACCTATTGTCGTGGCCACGGCTGCGCCAGTTACACCCATCTCGGGAAAAGGGCCAAGTCCGAAAATAAAGCAGGGGTCAAGAATGATATTGATGCCGTTTGCGAGCCACAACGAGCGCAGTGCTACTGTTGCATCACCTGCGCCGCGGAATGCCGCATTGAGCAGGAACAGGTAGATGATGCTGAACGAGCCGCCGAGCAGGACAGCCGTGAACCCGGTGCCCTGCTCGATGACGCCGTCGCTTGCACCCATGATCACAAGAAGATCCCGGGCAAACATCACGCCGAAAATGCCAATACCGACAGAGAGAAGCACACCGACCCAGATTGCCTGACCGGTCACCTGCGCGGCGCCGTGTGGGTCCTTCGCACCAATACGCCTCGAGACCATCGCAGTAAGGCCCATGCCGAGGCCGATCGCGATGGCATAGAGAACCGTGATCAGTGCCTCGGTAATGCCGACAGCCGCGACAGCATCGGTTCCGAGACGTGAAACGAAAGCGATATCGACGACGGCAAATATCGACTCCATGGCCATTTCCAGCATCATCGGAATCGCGAGCAAGCCAAGTGCACGGTCTATGGGACCCGTCGTAAAGTCTTCGTCGTTATCCCTCAACGCCTCCGACAGGAAGGAGCGCATGCGGCGCAAGAGCGACTGTTCATTGCTCACTGACGACAGGCCTGTGCCGGTGATATTCTGTCAGTTCGCCACTCCCCGGGGAACGGTCCGATGTCGAAAGGTCTGTTTTTTATTCTTGTCATGATAGCTGTGATCATTATCTACACAATCGCGAAAGTCATCAGCTACAACCGCCTAAGTGAACAGCAATGGAAACAGGTCGACAAGAGCAAACTCAAGGAGTGGGATGATGACGACTGGGAATAGGGATCGATCCCGGATTCGATTACACTACGGCAGGACGGAATATTGAAGGTCGAACGAATGCTCACAGCCAGGTTAGGAAAGACAGGGTTTCTCGCGGCGATTTTGGCCAGTGGCCTGTTTTTTACCGCATGCGATAAATCAGCGGATCCGGCCAGCGAGGCGGAAAAAGCCACTGGCCGCGACAACGTTGAGGCAATGGCGCGGGAGCACGCCGATGACACGAGCGAGCCCAGCCCTGCTGCGGAGCCTGCCCCGGCTCGTGACGTCATATCGGATCCCAGGATGCCGTATACCGAATCCGGGGACGATCTCGTCTATGGTTATTTCGCAGCGCCCTCCGATGTGGTCGAGCCGCTACCTGCGCTAATCGTAATCCATGAGTGGTGGGGCCTGAATGACAACGTTCGCGCGATGGCCGATCGACTGGCAGGCGAAGGATACATGGTTCTCGCCGTCGACCTGTATGGTGGAAAGAGCGCCGATACACCGGGGGCCGCAAGGCAACTCATGCTGGAAGTCGTGGAAGAGCCGGAGACGGCAAAAGCCAATATCCGGGCTGCATACGAGTTTCTCGAGACCGCGGGTGCCCCGCGAATCGGCTCGCTGGGCTGGTGCTTTGGTGGCGGCTGGTCCCTGGGTGCGGCGCAATTGTTTCCGGACGAGCTGGATGCCAGCGTCATCTATTACGGCCAGGTGACCGACGACGAAGAGGCGTTGCGCTCGATCAATGCACCGATACTCGGATTGTTTGCGGCCGATGATGCAGGTATCAGAATTGAGTCAGTTGAGGCGTTTCGAAGTGCGCTCCAGCGGCTGCGTAAGGAACATGAAATTCACATCTATCCGGGCGTAGGCCATGCCTTTGCGAATCCAACGGGCAAAAATTACAGTGCGGATGCCGCAACGGATGCATGGGCGAAGACGCTCGATTTCCTGGAGCGTCATCTTTCGGATGAGGGCTCCTGATTTTTCTCCGGCCCTCGATCACAGGTCAGACTGATTTGCAGCGGTGTGCTCGCATAATGCACTGAAGTGTTCGTGTCGCTTGCGCAGACAAGCGACGCATGAGCGGTAGTTACGCCGGATACCAGCAGCTTGTCGCTGGTCTCCGTGTCGCCGTCGATGCAAAATCTGCTCGTTGCTGCAAGTGCCAGTTGTTGCGCGGGCACCGTGAGCGACGTGTCAGCGGCTCGCTGTCCCGCCAGTTCGTCCTTGCCCAGCGTTCGGAACGTATCAGCGATGCTGAGCGTTAATGATGTGGCTTCACCCTGGCAGCGAATTGCCGCACGAAGAGAAAAAGTAAGTGCCGGGAGATTGATAAGACGCAGACTCTTCGCGCGCGGCGCAACGTTTGCCTCCGTTTCTTGTGCCGCGATTACTACGTTGTTGTCACCGATAGCCGGCGATATGCAAACTGAGGAAAGAAACAGCGCTAGAATGGTCAGTCGAACGGAACTCATAGACACAAGGCTACGGCAAGGCGTGCGGAAAACGAAGGATAATTCGTGTGATTAAACGGGCATTTCATCTTACGTACAAGGCGGCACGCCGAATTGTCGTCGGATTGGTCGGTCTGACGGTGCTTCTTATTGGAGTGGTCATGATATTCACCCCGGGGCCGGCCCTGGTTGTCATACCGGTAGGCCTTGCTATTTTGAGCATCGAGTTCGCCTGGGCGCGTGTCTGGCTCAGGCACTTGCGTGAATCAATTAGCAGCCGGAATTCGAACGCCCACAACAATCGGGTGGAACAGCATCGACGCAGGGTTTCGGGCGACTAGGCAAAAGAAAAGGGCGCCGGAGAACCGGCGCCCGAGTTGTAGCGGCTTTGGGGGGATGCCGCCGGACCTTCCTGGTCCGATTGCGCCGGATTCCGTCCGGCTTGGTTCCCGGTGCGACCAGCCAGGTTGTCAGGGGGAGAGATAGCCCGACTGGCGCGCACCCGGAAGGGGTTCTTTCGCAGGCGTTACTTTTTAACTGCGACCAGCATGGATGTGCGGTCATCGAACCTGATATCAAGGTCGATCCAGTTTTCGCTTGCCAGCGACTTGGCCGCCTGGCTGGCCGCCTCGTGGTTGGCTTGCTTCGCACCCTGGAGTGTATTGTCCGCTACGTCCCGAATTGCGTCGGCCGTTGCCGTTGCATGAGCGCTTTCCTTTGCCAGAGCAGACTCCGCTGCAAATGAAACGCCGATGATTACGACCATCGCGCCGAGCAGGGCGAGACCGTTTTCGATGTTTCTGGTTTTCATGATTTGTCCTTAATACGATGTTTGGTGTTGCATTGGTCATACGACCATTTCTAATTATCCTATTGCACAAGCCGTGCCAACTTTCAAATGTCATATAAAACAATAACTTAACTAATTTTTGTGTATTACGAAATTTCGTAAATTACGAAAAACCGTTAACAAATTTACGAAATTTCGTATACCATGCGCCATGGCTTACCAAAATGACTACGAATGGCTGTTTCGCAAGGCGCCGGTGATGACGACATCGATTGCTGAAGACGGCACCTACCTCGATGTCAACGACGCGATGCTCGAGCGCCTGGGCTACGAACTTGAGGATATGGTCGGACGCAAACCCGAGGCTTTCGCGACGCCCGAAACGGCGGAACGTATTGTTGCCGAACTGCGCCCGGCGCTAAGGCGTCGCGGCAAGCTCGAAAACAAGCCTTTCAGCCTGGTCACGGTGACGGGTGAGGTTGTCGACTGCGTCACCAATGCATTCGTCGAGTATGACCAGGAGGGCCAATTCCTGCGAACGGTCGCGATGTACTCCGAGTTTTCAGACCAGGCGCGTGCCAACTTCAAGTACCGCACTTTGTATCGTTCGACCCCCGCGATGTTGCACACGGTTGACGGCGATGGCCTGTTGATCACCGTGACGGATCACTGGTTGAGCAAGCTTGGATTCTCGAGAGAGGAGGTGCTTGGACGGCCGATTACCGACTTCATGAGTGTTGCTGATCAGAAAAAGTACGCCGATGGACGCCTCAAGGAATTGATCGCCGAAGGCGACTTCAACAATCTCGAGCGTCAGATGGTAACCAAGGGGGGCACGACGATCGACCTGATCATGTCCGCCATTTCCCATCGCGACGAAAGCGGCAAGGTCGATCGTATGCTCGTCGCATCCAAGGACGTGACCGAACGCAACCGCGCTGAAAGCGAACTGCGGCGGACCCTTGCTGAAAATGCAAGGCTGCGTGAGGAACTCGAGCGCGAGCGTGACTATTTGCGCGAGGAAGTCAACGTGGCGCTCAACTTCGGACGCATTGTCGGCACGAGCCAGGCGCTCAGACGCATGCTGAAGCGCGTCGAGGCCGTGGCGGAAACTCCGGCCAATGTACTGGTCGAAGGTGAATCCGGGGTTGGCAAGGAACTTGTCGCGCGCGCGATTCATGCTCGTAGCTCGCGCGCCGATGGACCCCTCGTCAAGGTCAACTGCGCGTCCATCCCGAAGGAGTTGTTCGAAAGCGAGTTCTTCGGTCACGTCAAGGGTGCATTTACCGGCGCGCATCGCGATCGCATAGGACGGTTCCAGCTTGCCGACGGCGGAACGATATTTCTTGATGAGGTTGGCGAAATTCCTTTGGAACTGCAGAGCAAGTTGCTGCGCGTCCTGCAGGAGAGCGAATTCGAACGGGTTGGCGACGACATCACCCGGTCTGTCGATGTTCGGGTAATTGCGGCAACCAATCGTAATCTTGAACAACTGATCGTTGATGGCGAGTTTCGTGAGGACCTTTTCTACCGCCTCAGTGTCTTCCCGGTAGAAGTGCCCCCGCTGCGAGAACGCGGCGATGATGTCGTGCAACTCGCGCAGCATTTCCTGGAGCAGACCTGCAAGGACTTCGGCCGCGAGACGCTGACATTGACGCGGGCGCACACGGCCAGCCTCAAAGCGTATGGCTGGCCGGGAAACGTACGCGAACTGAAAAACGTAATCGAACGTGCGGTTATCTTGTCGCCGGGCAATATGCTGCGTCTCGACCTTTCGTTGCCTGGCCGGGGATTCGAAGAGGACGTTGCCGTTACCGAAGTTCCTGGCGACGACAACGTGCTTTCGGAAATGGAAATGCGCGAATTTCAGAAGGCCAACACGGTGAAGGCGATGGAGCAGGCACACTGGAAGGTCTCGGGGCCGGGTGGAGCTGCGGAGCTACTGGGCGTGCGGCCGACGACGCTTGCGGACAGGATTCGCACCTACAAGATCAAGCGGCCGTCACTATGAGCAGGACAACAGTCAATCGCCTTGCGATGGTCGGAATGTTCGCAGCACTGGTTTACGCGCTATACAGCTACCCGGTTGCAGACCAGGTTGTGGCCCTGGTCGAATGGGCACAAGCGCATCGGGTTGCGGGAGCACTGCTGTACATCATTTGTGTCGTGCTCGCGACCGTGTTGTTCGTGCCCGGATCCGGGTCCATGATGATTGCGGGCTACCTCTTTGGCTTCAGCCTCGGAACGGCTGTTTCTGCGATCGCAATCACCCTTGGCGCACAGTGCGCTTTCCTCAGTGGCCGACTGGTCGCGCGCGACTGGGTTGCCCGACAAGTGGCTGGCAATCCGCGCCTGGGCGCGATCGAGGCAGGGCTGAGAGAAGAAGCTTTTGTCATCGTCGTGTTGACGCGATTGTCTCTCGTCATGCCGTTCAATTTGCTCAACTACGCCTATGGCATTACATCGGTACGTGGCAGCGTGCACTTCATTGCAACAGGCGTCGGCATGCTCGCCCCGGTCGCCCTGTATGTTTACCTTGGAACCCTGGCCCGGGATATTGGACAAATTCTGTCAGGCGCGGCGACACCGACAACGCTTGGTTACTGGATTGCCGGCGCCGGAATTATTGCGATAATCATACTGACCTGGGTAATGCATCGTGCTGCAACTCGGGCGCTGGAGCGACACCTCCCGACCATGGAATCTGAAAATGCCTGATCGCGTTCGCGCAAGCACCACACTGTTTCTAATTTGCCTGGTTCTCCTTCCATTATTCGCTCATGCAGATAGCTTGCCGTTGCCAGCAGGTGTGCGTAGTGCACTGAACGTGCGCGACGTACCTCATGATTCGCTGAGCATTCATGTCGAGGATGTCGACACCGGCGAGGTTGTTCTGCAATGGCTTGCCGGAGAGCCGCGCAACCCCGCGTCGACGATGAAACTCCTGACGACACTGGTCGCGCTCGATACGCTCGGTCCGGCGTACCGCTGGAAGACCAATGTCTATGCTCTCGGCGAGATCAGCGGTGGCCGACTCGATGGCGACCTGTTGCTCAGGGGGCAGGGTGACCCGTTCCTCGTCACCGAACGGGTTTGGCAGATGCTGCGTGCGATTCGGCGACTCGGTATCGATGAAATCACGGGCGATCTGCTGATTGATGACAGCTACTTCGATACGGGTGACTACGACGCCGGGGCGTTCGATCGTCGGCCTTTGCGCGCCTACAATGTCGCTCCGAATGCGCTGCTGATGAACTTCAAGGTTGTTCGATACTGGTTCGAGCCAAACGGGTCGAAGGTCACAGTCCGACTGGACCCGGCACTCGATAATCTGCGCATCGACAACCGTCTCCGCGTGGTAAAGGCCCCGTGTCGTGGCTACCAGCGTGGCATTGCGATTACGACCAATGCCGACAATGATGAGGTGATATTTTCGGGCCGGTTTCCGAGCGGCTGCAGGCGTTATGCGATGGATCGCACGGTGCTGACGCACAACGAATTTGCCTACGGCCTGTTCAAGACCTTGTGGCAGGAGTCAGGGGGTGTGTTCGAAGGCGGCTGGAAGAATGCGATCGCGAGCGATGAAGACGAACCTGTCCTGTCGTTCGAATCGCTGCCACTCGCGGACATGATTACCAGCGTCAACAAACACAGCAACAACGTCATGGCCCGGCAGCTGCTGTACACACTGTCAGCCGAGGTGCTGGGCGCGCCCGGTACGGAATCGGGTGGTCGTGAGGTGATCTCCTCATGGCTGAGCGACAACAAACTCGAGCTCGGTAAGCTTGCCGTCGAAAATGGTGCAGGACTGTCGCGTGAGTCGCGTATTACGGCGGCCGACATGGCCATGTTGTTGCGCTTCGCCTGGAAGCAGCCTTACATGCCCGAGTACCTGGCGTCGATGTCGCTGACCGGTGTCGACGGCACCTTGTCACGCCGTTTTCGCAATAGCGAGCTGGCTGGCAAGGCGCATCTCAAGACGGGATCGCTCGATCATGTAACCGCTATTGCCGGCTACCTGCAGTCTCGGTCAGGGCGCCGCTTCGCCGTTGTCGCATTGCAGAATTTCGAGGACATCCATCGCGGGCCTGGTGAAGAGGTGCAGGAAGCACTCTTGCGCTGGCTCTACGAGCAATAGTTCACACTGCAGGCAATTGCCGGTGTAGTACACTCGCGTCGGGCATTGGAGATCGAGTATGCGTCTGATTATTGGGGTTCTCGCGCTGTTGCCGCTCATTGCGGCCGCGGAGACGGCTTACGTCACCGACAATCTCAGGCTTGGCCTGCACCGGGCGCAGGATACGAGTGATCGGGCGTTTCGGTTTCTCGATAGTGGTCAGCCCATGGAGATCCTGATTCGTGGCGGCAGCTACGCCAGCGTACGACTGCCGGACGGCGCGGAAGGCTGGGTCAAGTCGGCGTATCTTGTGGACGAAAAACCCGCGAAGCTGATCGTCGCTGAGACGATCGCCGAACGTGACGCGTTGGTCGCCGAACTCGAGCAGGCCAGGCAGGCGTTTGCGGAGCCTGCTGCGACTATTGATGGCCTGAGAAACGATGCGGCTGTCCTTACAACCGAGCTCGAAAATGCAAAAGCACAGGTTGCCGAATTGCAGGCCGAGGTCGAATCGATCCAGGGAATGAAAGAACGCTACAGGGGCAGTGTGCCCCTCAACTGGGTTGGTGGTGCAATTCTCGTGTGCCTGATCGCGGGATTTCTCTGCGCACTTTGGTGGGTTGACCACCGCAGCCGTAAACGTCACGGCGGTATTCGCATCTACTGACAGCTCAAACGGCAGCCGCAGCCGCCTGCTCGCAGCCGCTGCGAAGCGGTAACTCGGTCTGACCGAAAAGTTCATCGATCGACTCCTGGTCGCCCGCACGGCGCAGGTCTTCCATCTGCCCGTTCGTTACGTGTGGAGCGAAGAGCTGCAGAAACTCGATCATGTAACGGCGCATCACGGCATCCTTGCGGTAACCGATCCACGTCGTGCTGCGCGGGAACAGTCCTTCGGCGTCGATTACCTGCAGGTCTTTCCTGTCGGCGCAGTCGGCCGCCATACTGGCAACGATGCCTACACCAAGGCCCATGCGAACGTAGGTCTTGATCACGTCGGCGTCTCGCGCAGTAAACCCGATGTTTGGTTCGAGTCCCGCGTCGGCAAAGGCGCGCTTCAGGGATGACTCACCGCTAAAACTGAAAACGTAGGTGACCAGCGGGTACTCGACCAGGTCGTGCAGCGTGATTTTGCGGTCAATCTTCGTCAGTGGATGGTCCTTTGGCACGATGATTGAACGATCCCAGTGATAACTCGGGACGAGTAACAGGTCATCAAACAGGTTCTGTGAGCCTGTCGCGATTGCAAAGTCGATCTTGCGTGCCGCGACCATGTCGGCGAGTTGCTCTGACGTTCCCTGGTGCAGGTTTAGACCAATTCTCGGAAACCGGCGCCGGAACTCGGCAATGATCTCGGGTAAAACGTAACGTGCCTGGGTATGCGTTGTGCCTATAGACAGTGAGCCTTCTTCCTCTTCGTAGAAATCAGACGCCAGGCTCCGGATCTTCTCGACTTCCTGCATGATGACGCGAGCGCGTTCGATAACCCGCTCACCGGCCGGGGTGATGGCGCCGAGACTCTTGCCCTTGCGCGTGAATATCTGCATGCCAAGTTCTTCTTCGAGCAACTTCAGCTGCTTGCTCACACCGGGCTGCGATGTGTACAGGCGCTCGGCGGCGGCCGTG
>JBFFOS010000062.1:0-16134 GCA_041574375.1 Woeseiaceae bacterium | reverse complement strand
GGTGTGTACGTCGCCGAGCAGCTGACCGAAGACGATGAGATCGCATTTAACGCAGGTACGCACTCCGAACTCGTCAAGATGTCGTACCGCGACTTTGCGAATCTCGTTACGCCGCAGGTTGTCTCGCTGACCTGAGTGCCACGTAGACCGGCGCTCTAATCCGAAGTACGGGAGTCTTCGGATGACGTGTTCGTAGAGCCATCAATATCGATGGTCCGCCGGCCCGCTAATCGCCGGTCTGATCCTTCCCGTAGTAATAGAGAAACACATCGTCGATCAACGGCCGCCAGTTATCCCAGTTGTGGCCTTCGTCGGTCTGCATGTACTTCATCTCGTAGCCCTTATCCTTCAGGATCTTGCGAAACCTGCGATTGTCGGCCGAGTTATCCCTCGACGCGCCGGTGCTGAGGAATATCTTGATTGGCCGTGTCGGCTCGTTCTCGTAGGCCGGTAGCAGATTCTCGACCGGGTGGTTGGCCGGCGATTGCATGGCGATCCCGGAAAACGTATCGAATCCAAGGAGCCCGAAGCAGGCAGCGTTAAGGCCGCCAAACGAAACCCCGAGTATCGATCTGCCTTCACGGGTCCGTTGCACCGGATAGGCTTTCTCGATGACCGGTACCAGGTCGTAGATGTAGAACGCGAGATAGTACCTGTTGCAGAAAAACTCATCGTTGCGACGGTTTTCGAACAGGTTGTCCGGATTCCGCGAATCAACGAATACGACGATGACCGGCTCAATCTTGTTCATACGAATCAGCCTGTCCAACACGTTTGGCGTGCGGCCGTTCTGGATATAACTGGGCCCGTCGGTGATGAACATGACGGGCAGTTGATCACCGGGTTGAATGCCTACTGGCACGTACACCCTGTACTGAATGTCGTACCCCATCGCAACGCTCGAGATCCGGGTGAAGGGTGTAAGGGTCCCATCCGCGAATGCGCTGCCGGAGATGATCAACATCATTATTACGATGAATCTCATGGGCAATTCGACCCTCTCGAGAACTGCAAGTTCGGCGATGCAGCGCTCTTTTGCGATAGACTCTGGCATCTTCCGGTCGAATAGAGTGGATGGAAATCTGCAATTCCATAAAGCTTCGGGCATATTCACCCGCTACTTTGAGAGAGTTTTCCCAAATACACCATGCTGATTTTGATATTTACCGCCTTCCTGTTGATCGCATTGACGATCGTCATCCACGGATTCGGCACCATGACGTGGTTGCGCTATCTGCTGGCGCGCAAGACGTTGGCAGACGGCCGAATCCACCCTGCAAAGGTGCTCAAAGTCCTCATCAGTACGGCCATCGTCCTTATTACGTTGCACATCATTGAGATTTTCGTATGGGCTCTCGCTTACATCGTGGTGCTCCCGGATGGCGAACTTCAATCTCTTGAGTCAGCGTTTTACTTCTCAGCCGTCACATTTACCACGCTGGGCTATGGCGATATCACGCTCAGTTCGGACTGGCGGCTGCTGAGCGGACTGCAGGCCATTGATGGCATACTGTTGATCGGCTGGACAACGGCATTTCTGTTCGCCGTATTGCAACGCGCCTGGTCCCAACCTGGCGACAATAAGAATTCTTAGAAATAGGACCTCACCATGCAAGACTCAGAGCATCCAGTGAACGATGTAAACCTCCAGCGAAATCTGATGACGTCGTTCATTCAGATCGCGGCCGTCGTGATCCTCATCAGCTATTGCCTGGACATCGTCGGGCCGTTTGTCAGCCTGATTATCTGGGGATTGGTGCTCGCTGTTGCCATCCATCCATTATTTCTGAAGCTTGCTGCCGCGCTCGGAGGAAAGGAGAAACTGGCCGCGACTCTTATAATAGTGATCGGCCTGGCCATCGTCGTAGTACCCGGCTGGATGATGACCAAGTCGATCATTACGTCCATTACCGCGTTCGCCCAGGAAGTCAGAGCAGGCAGCCTGCAGATCCCACCACCGAACCAAAATGTTGCAGATTGGCCCCTGATCGGCGAGCGCGTGTATCAGACATGGAATGCAGCATCGATCAATCTCGAGGAAACAGTAAACAATTTCGATCCCTCGCCGCGTGAAGCAAGCATGTGGCTCGTCGGCAAGATCGGCTCGCTGGTGACCGGTCTGTTGGCATTCGCTGCCTCGATCATTATTGCCGGCGTATCGTGCCTGTATTCAAATAGCGGCTACAAGGCAAGCTGCGCCGTTGCCTCGCGAATAAGTCCGGCGCGGGGGCAACACCTTGTTGATGTGTCAATTGCGACGATTCGCAGCGTGACCAATGGCGTGCTCGGTGTTGCCGCAATACAAGCCGTGCTGGCAGGTATAGGTCTGGCGATTATGGGTGTGCCGCATGGTGGCATCATTGCGGCTATCGTCCTCATCACCTCGATCATACAGATTCCGGCATTGCTGATAATCCTGCCGGTCGTGTTCTGGGTATTTTCATTCGCCGCACCCGTACCAGCGACGATCTTTGCGATCTACATGTTATTCGTGGCGCTCAGTGACAATATTCTCAAGCCGATACTGTTGGGGCGTGGCGTTGATCTGCCGGCCGCGATCGTCCTGATCGGCGCTATCGGCGGTATGATCCAGTACGGTGTCATCGGCCTGTTCCTGGGTGCGGTTATTCTTGGTCTCGGCTACACCATCATTTCTGACTGGATGCAGTCGGATAGTGACGAAACCGCGGCTGCCGAGTCCGCGTAAAACCCGACAATGACACCCGTTTCTCGCGTTTCACTGTGTCTGTCGTGGTGCTTGTTGAGCGCGTGCGCCGCTGTGGGCCCGGAATATGTGCAGCCCGAGTCGCCGCTGGGGCCGGATTGGTACCAGGCTGAACGCGCCGGGTTCATAACGACGGCGGCCGAGCAGGTGCGATGGTGGCATCAGCTGAATGACCCGGTGCTCCAGCGATTGGTGGAGCTCGCACACGAACAAAACAACTCGTTGAAAATCGCTGGACTGCGCGTGCTTGAGTCACGAGCCCAGCTTGCAATCGCAACAGGTAACCAGTACCCGCAATCGCAGGCAGCGGCAGGCGATGCCACGGCCGTGCAGGCAAGTGAGAATGCCGCCAACACAGCGGCCGGTGATCTCAGCTTTACCCAGTACAACGTGGGCATCGGCGCATCGTGGGAAATTGACTTCTGGGGCAAGTTCAGGCGCGGCGTGGAAGCTGCTGATGCCGCCTACCTGGCATCGGTCGCAGGTTATGACCAGGCCATGGTGTTAGTAACCGCACAAGTGTGCAGCACCTACCTCGTCATTCGAACGCTCGAAGAGCAAATTCGCATTACGCGCGAGAACATTGCACTGCAGCAACGCAGTTACGACATCGTCGACGTACAGTTCCAGAATGGTTCATCGTCTGAGCTCGATGTGCTGCAGGCTCGAACCCAGCTGTTAAGCACGCAGTCGTCAATACCGCAACTACAAACCGAGCTCTACCAGGCACAGCATGCCTTGAGTACTCTTCTTGGATTGGCGCCGGCAGATACCCGTGACCTCCTGGGCAACGGCGGCTCGATTCCAAAAATTCCGGAGACGATTGAGCTGGGACTACCTGCCGACATTCTGCGGCAACGTCCGGATGTACGTCAGGCCGAATATCTCGCAATGGCACAAAACGCCAGCGTTGGTCTCGCAAAGGCAAATCTTTACCCAAGCTTCTCTTTGAACGGCTCGCTGGGACTTTCTGCCGCTGGCAATACGGACACGACACGCACGGGCGATAGTGGTTTCGAGCAGTTGTTTAGTGCGGACAGTATTACCTACGCTGTCGGCCCGAGTTTCGTCTGGCCGTTTCTGAATTATGGGCGCATACGCAATAGCGTGCGCGTGCAGGATGCGCGTTTGCAGCAAGCCCTCATCGCTTACAGGGAAACCGCGCTTAGGGCCGCAAGAGAAGTTGAGGATGCGCTGGTCGGATTGGAAGGCGCGCGGCATCAGGACGATCTTCTGAGTCAAACCGTCGACACGGCGCTGCGATCAACCGAGGTTGCACAGTTACGTTTTAACGAAGGTTTCGCCGATTACCAGCGTGTTTTGTCAGCGCAACAGGCCTTGTTCGCGCAGCAAAGTCGTTTCGTGGCCAACAAGAGCAAAGTCGTTGGCAACTACATTGCACTCTACCTGGCGTTGGGCGGCGGCTGGCAGGTACGTTACGAGTCCGAATTGCTCGATGCTGAGACGCGTGAAGCAATGTCGGAGCGAACCGATTGGGGGGACCTGATCGAGTCAACAGAAAGCGCCGTTAGTGGAAAAACACAATGACTGAAGATCAGCAGAGAGATGAACCCGAGGTAGATACAGCTGAAGCGCCGGGGAAAGATCCGGTACGTAGCTGGACCATACGAATACTGGTGCTTTGTATCGTACTGTTATTCGCGTATCTCGTTGCGGACCGTATTACGCCGTTTTCCTCTCAAGCACGTGTTCATGCACTGGTGGTACCGATAGCAGCGGACGTGTCGGGTACCGTGACCGACGTGCTGGTCAGGAATAATCAGGTTGTGAACGAAGGCGATGTGTTGTTTCAACTTGACGATGAGCGCTATCGGTTCGCGCTAGCCAGCGCCGAGGCAAGCTTGCAGTCAGCTCGGCAAGCGACCGGCGCATCTGCCGCGAGTGTCGATGCAGCACAAGCCGGTGTTCGCTCGGCGCAAGCTGGATTCGTGCGTGCCGAACAGGACGCGGTACGGCTGCGTCGGATCAAGAAACAGGATCCGGGCGCGATCTCGGATCGTCGCCTGGAATCGGCGGAAGCGTCGTTGCAGGTTGCCCGGCAACAACTGGCAGCTGCACGCGCCAATCTCGAACAGGCACGACAGAATCTCGGCGATCTCGGCGACGACAATTCGCGCATCCAGCAGGCGCAGGCCGCACTTGAAACTGCGCAGTTGAATCTCGAGCGCACGAGAATCGCTGCCCCTGCCGCCGGCGTGGTGACCGATGTGCGAGTCGATCGCGGCAATTTTGCCGGTGCCGGCGCACCGCAAATGACATTCATCTCAACCGACGACGTCTGGGTACAGGCAGATTTCACTGAGAACAACCTTGGCCACGTTGACCAGGGTGACCCGGTTGGCGTCATTTTTGACGTTTTCCCGGGAAAAGTCTTCAAAGGGACTGTGCGCACCACGGGCTTCGGCGTTGCCGTCGATAGCGCTCCCCTCGGCACCCTGCCAACAATCAATAACAACCGCCAGTGGTTGAGAGATTCGCAGCGTTTCCCGGTCGTCGTCAGTTTCGAGATGTCGCCGGACGACATACGCAAGCTGAAAGTCGGTTCACAGGCATCCGTCACCATCTATGCGAGCGACAATTGGTTCTTCAACGCGCTGGGCAAGTTATACCTGCGGATTGGAAGCATCTTGTCGTATGCCTATTGACGTAGCATCGCCAACGGCTCCCGAACTGGCGATCGCCAATAGGCGAGTCCTGCGCCTTGCTTTTGGTACGGCACTGTCACTCTGGATTTCCCAGGCTGTCGGCTGGAGCATTTCCTACATCGCACCTGTGATCACGATGTTCCTGCTCGCGATGCCCATTGCGCGACCCAAGGCAAAATTTTTTGTTGTCGTTGTTTCGGCCGTGGTGATCAGCGTATACGGCAGCTTTCTGTTTCTGCCATTACTCCTTTATCAAAAAGCAGTGGGATTTCTGCTGCTCACTCTCGCCTTATTCCATAGTTTCTATTTTTCGGCTAAGGGCGGGGCCGCCGTCGTAAGCACTCTTGTAACGATAGGCCTGGCGATGACCGTAGCCGTTGGTTCGGTTTCAGTGGATGCGCTGCTGGCCGTCGCTTCCGGACTCACGTTAGGCGCAGTCGTCGGAGCCGTCATTGCATTTCTAAGTCATGCGTTGATCCCCGATCCACTCCTCGAAGACCAGGCTAAAGCTAAGGAAAATACCCCTGCCACAATCCCGCTTGCGGTTGCGAGGCGCAATGCGATGCGAGCACTAGCCATCGTGCTACCGATAATTCTCTGGTTTCTGGTATCGGTAGCGAGCGCCAGCAATATGGCCGTGATGATCAAGGTGGCCGCCATGGGGCAGGAAGCCGCAAACCAGAAAGCCGGTGATGCGGCGAAATCATTGCTTATGTCGACACTCATCGGCGGTATTGGTGCCACAGTCGCCTGGAACGTACTGCGTATCTGGCCATCGCTGACCTTGTACACCTTGCTGATTGCCCTCGCTGGATTACTGTTTGGGCCGCGCATCTTTGCGGGTCGCGGATTACAGCCGAACGGCCCGACCTGGTCCTATGCGTTCCTGACCATGATCGTTGTCCTGGCACCCGCCGTGCTGGACGGTGATTTCGGCAGCAGTGCCGATGCGCGTTTTTATGACCGCCTGTTGATGTTCGTCTGGGCGACTTTGTACGGTGTTGGTGCGATCTACCTGTTCGAAGCATTCTGGCCGCAACGAAGCTCGATACCTCTCGAACCGAAATAGCGCGAAGCTCCGCTCCATCAGAGCGCATTTGATTCCATCTATATAACGGAATATTTGTATCGTATTATTCGATTATCTCGATAGATGAATTACGTTCCCGAGATCGCATTACGTGGCATTCCGTGAGAAATTAGCGCCCATGGCCAACGCCCGATATCCACACCTTTTCGCCCCCCTCGACCTGGGCTTCACGACGTTGAAGAATCGCGTGCTCATGGGGTCCATGCACACGGGACTCGAGGACGGAAACAAACATGATCGCCTCGCGGCCTACTTTGCCGAACGGGCCCGGGGTGACGTTGGTCTGATCGTTACTGGCGGTTACGCGCCGAACCGGGTTGGCGGCGTCAAACCATTCGCGGGAAAACTCTCTACCCGCAGTGAGGCGAAAAAGCATCAGCAGGTTACCAGCGCAGTGCATGCCGAGAACGGCAAAATCGCAATGCAGATTCTGCACGCCGGACGCTATGCCTACCATCCATTTGCGGTCGCGCCTTCGAAGATTCGCTCGCCCATCACACCGTTTACGCCACGCGCGCTATCGACTTCAGGTGTTGAAAAACAGGTACGCCATTTCGTGCGCTGTGCGCAACTCGCGCGCGAGGCCGGCTACGACGGCGTCGAGATCATGGGCTCGGAAGGCTATTTCATCAACGAGTTCCTGGTTACACACACCAACCAGCGCACCGACCAATGGGGCGGCAACTACGCGCAGCGCATGCGCCTGCCTGTGGAGATAGTGGAGCGGACCCGTGAAGCCGTTGGCAGCGACTTCATCATCATTTATCGGCTGTCCATGATCGACCTGATTCCCGACGGCAACAACTGGGAAGAGACAGTCATGCTTGCCAAGGCCATCGAATCGGCTGGTGCCACAATTATCAATACAGGCATCGGCTGGCACGAAGCCCGCGTACCAACCATCGCGACGTCGGTGCCACGCGGCGCTTTCGCCTGGGTGACAAAAAAGATGAAGCGCGAGGTTTCGATCCCGCTGGTCACCTCCAACCGCATCAACCTGCCAGCCACTGCCGAAGAAATTCTTGCCGATGGCTGCGCGGACATGGTCTCGATGGCCCGCCCCCTGCTCGCCGACCCCGATTTCGTTCGTAAGGCGCGTGAAGATCGCGCTGATGAGATCAACGTGTGCATCGCCTGCAACCAGGCCTGCCTCGACCACACCTTTGCCAACAAGATGAGCAGCTGCCTCGTAAATCCCAGGGCCTGCCACGAAACCGAGCTGAATTACATCGAGGCGACGACGCAACGCAGGTTCGCGGTGGTCGGTTCCGGCCCGGCGGGCATCTCCTCCGCCCTGGTGCTGGCCGAGCGCGGCCACGACGTGGATATGTACGAAGCGGCCGGCGAAATCGGCGGTCAGCTGAACATGGCCAAGATGATCCCGGGCAAGGAAGAGTTTCACGAGATGCTCGATTACTTCCGCAGGCAAATCGAGCTTAAGGGCGTGCGCGTGCTGCTCAACACCCGCGTTAGCGCCGAGGATCTGACGGACAAGAATTACGACGAAGTCATCATCGCAACAGGCGTGACGCCGCGAGACCCGAATATCGAGGGCCAGGACCACCCGAAGGTGCTGAGCTACATCGATGTGCTTCGCGATCATGCGCCGGTGGGCAAGCGGGTCGCAATTATCGGCGCCGGGGGTATCGGTTTCGACGTTGCCGAATTCCTGTTGCACGACGGGCACTCCCCCACCCTGGATCTGGACGTATGGCTGGCCGAATGGGGTGTCGTCGATCCTGCCGAAGCACGGGGCGGTATTGCACTCGAACGATCCCAGGCAGAACCCGTACGCGAAATAACGTTGCTGCAACGCAAAGCCGGTAAACACGGCGCCAATCTCGGCAAGACCACGGGCTGGATTCACCGTGCGGCGCTGAAAATGCAAAAGGTGCAGATGATTGGCGATGTTAACTATGAACGTATCGGCGACGAAGGCCTGCTAATCAGCTACGGCGACAAGCGTGAGAACCCGACCTGGATCGATGTCGACAACATCGTGATGTGCGCCGGGCAGGTCCCCCTTCGCGACCTGCAGGAACCCCTGCAGGCTGCGCACATCAGGACACACGTCATCGGCGGGGCGGATGTTGCGAGTGAACTCGATGCCAAGCGTGCGATCGATCAGGCTAGCCGGCTCGCCGCTGAACTATGAGCCGCGGTCAGTGCCAGGCGCGTAGCGTTCCGCTGCCCGCTGCTCGACGTCCTCGCGATAGAAAGCAACCTCTTTCCACTGGTGACTGGTAAACAACGACACCTGGTCGGTGAAATGCGGTGATGCCGGGTCATTGTTCTGGCCTCCAACAAGAACCGACTTCGCCCTGACCTTGTCACCGAACTCCACGACAGCCGCAAAGCTGTTACCGTTCCGCCCATACAGTTTCTTCGTACCATTAGCCCGATGCGCACCGAAGTCGGCGAGGGCTCCCCAATCGCTATTGGCCATATCAACCGGCGTACTCGGCTTCTCGTCATCAAACTCCAGGTTGATATCGCCCGTCAGCCGCTGGAAGCGATTCACCTCACCCCACGGCATGTTCCATGTGCCGAAGTCGGCTTCGAGCATGCGCACCGTATCGGCGAAGATTGACAGCCGCTCGACCAGAGGCGATCTCGTGCCGAAGAAATTCACCTTTTCCATCCTGCTCAGGCCCTCCGGCGCTTCGCCCTGGGCAACGCTGTTGCGTCCATAGAAATGTGCCAGTGTCATCGCTACGGAATCGATCGCGGTGGCGAAATCCCAGCCACGCAGGGTCTCGATAGGCCCGGCGAGCGCCTCGTCAGGCTCCTCGGCCGCATCGTAAGCCTCGATCAGGCCCGGGATGAGCTGTTCAAATCCCGGCAGATACGGGTCGTGTGCCAGTTCGACCAGCGTGTCGATCGTCAGGTCTTCAATGCCGGACAAGACCCGCACCGCGTGCACGCCCCTGAAGTTCTCGTGATCGGGCGCCATGTATACCGGGTAGTCCTCACGCCGCGGGCTGAATTCCAGTGCCGCCGTGTAGGGCGTTGAATTGGCGTTCTGAATCCATCCGTTGCCCGGGTTCAGAATCGTGATCACCTCGTCAACCTCATGCAAACCCTGCCAATCGGTCGCCGGGTCGGTCCCGTCAACGGGTTTCGAGTAGTCAAATTGAGGGTCGCGCCGAGGCACGAAGTTGCCGTGGAAGTAGGCTATATTGCCCTCGCTGTCAGCAAACACCGTATTGTTCGACGAGTTCGAGCGAAGCTCCATCATGTTTCGGAACCCGGCGTAGTTGGCTGTCTTGGTCCGCGTGTACGACTGTGTCAGCGCAGTCACCGGGTCCCAGTTGATCCGCGTGGCGACCCAGTTGCCGTCGGACTCATGCGTAATCGGCCCGTGGTGCGTGCGGTAGAGCGTAAAGTTTCGTGTACCGATGCCTTCGCCGTCTTTGTATTTCAATGTGATGTCATACGATTCGACGGATCTCATTTCATCGCCGAAGCGATACTGCAGCGACCCGTCGACCTCGCTCACGTCCTCGACAAACTCGTCCATGAAATCAACGCCCGTCGACGTGTGCATCCAGCCGGTGTTTTCATTGAAGCCCTGGTAGATGAAGAACTGCCCCCACGTTACCGCCCCGTAGGCATTCAGCCCCTCTTCGCTGGTCACCTGCATCTCGCCGCGTAAATAAAACGACGTGTGCGGATTGATCAGCAACATCGCGTCACCAGACCGCGTGTGCTCCCCGGCAATTGCAAATCCGTTCGACGCATTCTGCACGCCGCGATACGCCGACACCGGTGCATCCGCCAGTTGCTCGCCGCCATAAAACTCGGCAATCCCCGCCAGCGGAATCTGCTCGATGTCACCGCCAATCGAGCCCTCAAAGAAATACATTGGCATCCACGGTTCGAATCGCTCCAGCAAGGCGGGCTGCACGTCCGGGTGTGTTGCCAGGTAGAAGTTCAGGCCGTCGGCAAAAGCGTTGCACAATGCTTGCAGCCACTCGGGCGCCGATGCATAGGCCGCCTTCGCCTCATCGACGGTCATGTACAAGCGTGCACGCACATCACTGTAAATGGCGGCCTCGCCATCAACCTCGGCCAGGCGTCCGATAGCCCAGACGTAGTTACGCTCGATGCGCGGGAAGTCATCTTCCGCCTGCGCATACAGCATGCCGAATACGGCATCAGCATCGGTTTTGCCATAAACATGCGGCAGGCCGAAGTCGTCGCGGATGATTTCCACGTCTGCCGCGATCGCCGCGAGCCGCTCAAACTCCTGGGCGCCCGTATCTGGCGATACCTGCTCTTTCGGGGAGCAGGCCGACATCGCAATGACAAGCACGCCGAGTGCAACGGCGAGCGCGAATCGAACCGGGACCGATCGTTCGACAGGATCGTGTAGTACGTCGATGTTCGCATACGGGCCATTCATAAGTCGACTCCGACGCAACGGCGGCGTTGCGTAGATCCAGGAATTATCAGGAAGGGTACCCCAGGGGTCTGTTGCGAGACCAACCTTATCAGTAGTAATCAAAGGTCATGCCAAGCGAGATCCCCAGCGCCGGCTTGTGAATTCGATAGGACTCATCTGCCAGCTGCACGCTCGCCTTTTCAACCGGTACCGAGGCGCCGACACCGAGCTGCAGGCGGTAGTTCCAGGAATCGCTCAGCGAGGCGGCGTTGAAACGGAGCCCCATGCCAATCTTCACGACGGCGCGTCCGACAGACGATGAAGACTGGCCGGAGAGTTCGTCTTCGCCAATCAACCTTTCGTCTCGATAGCCGCCACCCAGTCGCGCAACGAAACTGATCCAGTCTTCGTCTGCCAGCAGTGCCCGCTCCCATTCCAGACCGAGCGTCAGCTGCCTGCTCTCGACGAAAACTGCCGTGTTGCTGCCGTATTGCGGCGTGCCGACACCGGTGTCGATAACCAGCGACTCGCTCCATGAGGAATCGACACCGGTAAACGCCCTGCGCTGAAATCTCGCTGCCAGCTCAACCATTACATCCGGGAGAAACATACCGAACTCGAGCCCGATCTTCGGCGGTGCCGAGTGCCGCACGGGCAACGCTGCGCTGCTCGCTACAAATTTCAGCTGGCCATACGAGGCGTCACCATCGGGCTGTTGCGCGGTTTCGATAATCAGGGCACCAAAGCGGACGCCCGCAACCACGGCCAGCTCGGACTCCGCACGGGCGGTTGCGGATTGCACCGCGTCCCTGTCGTAGCCGCTTCTCCAGTCGCGTCGCAGGCCGAGCCACGCATCGACGGCATTCCGTGAACTGACCGCGTAGAGACCCAGCGCGTTGTCCCACTGCCCATCCGTGGTCAGCAGGGAACTTCCTCGCAGCCAATAGCCTGTTCGCCAGCCGCTGAGAAATCCCGTCGCGGCGGACTCGTGAAATACGCGATAACGCTGAGCGTCGACCCAGAGCATCGCATCAGTACGATCTGTGGCAACGTACTCCAGGTGCTCGATGTCACTATCGACGAGCTGGTGGAAACCGTTTTGCATACGGGCACCGGCGAAGTTACCGGCACTGCGCAGGCCGCCGCCGATGACCAGCTTGTCCACGCCATTCCCGTCTGTGCGGTTAATCGCTTCAAAGCCAAGTGAGGCAGACAACTGATCCAGCCGGCCGGGAGAATCCGCGGCGCCAAGCGTCAGGATGCTGTGATCCACCACGGCGAGCCAATTATCGCCGAGGACGCTGGTGACATTCATCTGCTGGGTGCGGAAATCGTCAACCGAACCACCCCGACCGAGAAAATCGTTGCTGAAATTGATCTCGAAGTCGCGCTGCAGAAACGGCGGCACCTGGGAAGGTAAGCCCGGAATCTCGCCTGCTTTGAGGTTCGTACTGGCGAGTTGCAGGAACGCAAGGATTGCGAAGCCGAAAGCGCGCGGCGTCATAGTCGCGAGAGCCAGTCCTGCAGGTGCTCTGCCTGGTAGGAAAAGAACGGGTTGTAGCGCGTGCGCAGAAAGTACGCGGACTTCAGGCGCAGCACACCTTCCTCGCCGCGAGGGGCCAGGTTACCGAACACAAGGCGCCGCTCACCATCCTCGGCGGTCGACCCATCGCCGTAGACCGGATCATCGGCACGAAACGGGACGGCGATATGAGACATCGAATAAAAACCCGCAGGCCAGACCATATCCGTTCTGCCGGTCGCCAGCGTTGTTTCACCAGCGGCGAGCGACATCAGGTCGATCTCGGGACCATGGCGACTGCGATTCTTGATTACCGTCACACCGTAAGGCAAAGGCGCAGCCGCTTCCAGCCAGGTAGCGGGGTCGATCGGCACACTATCCATCAGGTGCAGTATCGTGCTGTTGCGGTTTACATCGTAGATAACCAGCTCGCTACCATTAGCCCCTAGCTGGCTGTAAAGATTGGTAACGATCGCCGCGGTGCTGACGGTGTTATCCACGATGGACTGGAAAGTCAGTATCGGCGGCAGCCTGGCTGCCTCGGCCGGCTGCCGGAGCTGCTTGTACGTTCCCGTCGACAGCTTGTAGATCTCCCACGCTGCCCGCTTGGGAAACGATGTAAATTTAAAGGGATCCACTTCCGGGAGAATCGACAGCCACTTTGATTTCTCGAAATACGGCATCCAGGATAACAGGGCATGCCAGTTCGAGATGACGGCCAGGCGGGTGACGGCAATAGCGGGTGAAAAGAGCACGAGACCATCGGGACATGGCAGTTCCGGGTCTTCATCGCAGCGTAATGCGAAGTCGATCGCCATCAGTCCGCCGTTCGAATAGCCGGCCAGTACGAACGACTTCTCGGCACCGGGCAACCGGGCAGCGCGCCTGACCGCAATACGTACCACGGCAGCCCAGTCTTCCCAGCGTGCGCCGAGCAGTCCGCCAACGGCAAATCCATGGCCGGGCATGCGCGGCACCACAACGTTGTAGCCTGCATCGACCAGTGTCTGTGCAATAGAGCGCATCGAGTAGGGCGAATCACTCAGGCCATGCAGCAATACTGCGACCCCTTTGGCCGGGGCGGCCGTCAGCTCATAAGAGTAGTTCCAGTTCGTGGTGAAATTACCGGGGTAGGTAAGACTGTTTTCGGAATACCGATCGACGAAGCTGTCTGGCCGGTCGTCCGGATCAATCTTCTCGCCGAGCTCGATCGCCAGCTGTTCTTCGATGGATCGATAGGCTTGCCAGTCGACTTCCGGTTCCTGCGAGGCGGTAAATTCCCGTTCGAAGACGACGCGATGTTCGGGACTCAGGTCCGACATGCGCCTGTCGCCCAGCGCAGTAACGAGTGTAACGCTCAGAAACGCTGTAACGACAATCGTCAGAAGCCAACGGCCAATTTTCAGGAAGATTCGCATTCGTTATACCGACGGATCGATGCGTTACGGAGTTTTGCGTTTTGAAATATGCATGGAAACCTTATTATAGAATGCTCCGCTATGCCCAACGAACCCAAGAGACGATAAGAGTGACGAGACAGTATGCAGTTATTCTGCTTTGCCTGACATGCATTGCATTACCAGTAAGCGCTCAGGATGAGACTGTCAGCGCGGCGATCGCAACTGAAATCGAGCAACTGGCATCATCCGGGCAGCTGAGAACCCGGGGCGTTGAAGTCGCCTCAGGCGAGTTGCTGGTCGACGTTTATGAGCGTAATCAATTCGGACTGGCGTGGACGCGCCTCGAGCAGGTTGGTGAATTGCTCGACGCCATCGAGGCGGTGGAAGCAGACGGCCTCAACCCGGCCGATTACCATCTGGAGCAGGTTCAGGCGGGTCACCAGTTACTCCGGTCCGGCGAGCCGGTCGCGGCAGACGAGCGCGCCGAACTCGACCTGCTGTTCACCGACAGCCTGATCCGACTCGGTTATCACGAGCGCTTTGGCAAGGTGAACCCTTACACGCTCGATCCCGAGTGGAATTTCAGGCGCGTAGCAAACGACATCGATGCGGCCGAGGAAACCCTGGCCGCGATCAACTCGGCATCACTACTCGCAAGTCTCAAGGCCCAGTTTCCTCGCGGACCGTTCTACGAGCGGCTGCGCAAGGGGCTCGCCCGGTATCGACAGATCATGGCAAACGGCGGCTGGCCCGAGTTTCCCGACGGGCCAACCCTCAGGCCCGGCACGCAGGATGGGCGTGTGGCGTTACTCGTGCAGCGGCTTGCCATTACCGGCGACCTGCCGGCGGGTGAATTCATGCCTGGCGAGGACGATTACGGCGAGTCGCTCGAAGCCGGCGTGCGTCATTTTCAATCGCGGCACGGCCTTGACGCGGATGGCATCGTCGGCCCGTCGACCGCACGCGCACTGAATGTTTCGGTTGAGGATCGTATCAAGCAGCTCAAGGTCAATCTCGAACGCACACGCTGGGTGTTTGACGACATCAGCGACGATTTCATACTCGTCAATATCGCCGGTTTCGCTGCGTACGTCATACGTGATGGCGACGTTGCCTGGCAGACCAAAGTCCAGGTCGGCAAGCCTTTTCACAAGACGCCCGTTTTTCGAGACGAGATGAAATACCTCGTATTCAACCCAACCTGGACCGTGCCCTACAGTATTGCCACACGCGATATTCTGCCGAACGTCCAGGCCGACCCCGACTATATTGTGAAGCGCAACTTCGATGTCAGGAATCGAAACGGCGACCTCGTCGATCCGGAAAGCATCGACTGGTCGGCACTGTCGAGAGGTAATTTTCCCTATACGCTCATACAGCGCCCAGGCCCCGATAATGCGCTCGGCCGCGTCAAATTCATGTTTCCGAATGAGCACGCCGTCTATTTGCACGATACGCCCAGCAAGCATCTGTTTGGCAGGGCCGAGCGAGCATTCAGTGCCGGGTGCATTCGGGTCGAGAATCCGTTCGATCTCGCCGAGGTTCTCCTGGGGCGCGACGGCTGGACACAGGAAAGATTCAAAGACGTTCTCGATAGTGGCGAGACCAGGACGGTGTTTCTCTCAGAACCGCTGCCCGTGCTCCTTCTCTACTGGACGGCCCAGATTGACGAAGACGGCGTCGTACACTTCTTCCAGGACATCTACGATCGCGACCAGTCTGTGGCGGATGCCCTGAGCGCCCGTTTTACGCTGGATCGGCCAACGAGGTGAATGGGCAAGAGGTTCGTGACGCGGCCGGAGAATTGTCTATACTTGGTGACCTCGCCGCAATGAACTGAAGCAATCACGCAGTGTGAAAACTAATTGCCGGTACTGCAGAAAAAATCCAATGGAGAAATAAAATGCTAATCCGCAGAGCTACATTATTGACGATGGCGCTGGTAAGCCTGGGCCTGGCCGCGTGTGCCTCCGGTTTCAAGGCAACCTACGACGCCGATCCCGCACACGATTTCAGCGGCTATCAGACCTTCGCCTGGATTTCGGAGAACCCGATGATCATAGGCGCCACGAACAGGGTGCCCAATCCATTGCTGGAGCCCCGGATCATGGCCGCGATCGAAGATGGCATGACCGTGCGCGGATACCGCAAGGTCAATGATCCCGAGTCTGCCGATTTCACCGTGTCCTTTACGGTTGGCTCTCGCGAGGAAATCAAAGTGACGTCTTATCCGGCGTCGTACCACGGTTACTATGGCTACCCACGGGGCTCGTATTGGGGTGGTTCCTATTATGGATACGGCATGCCGACAGAAACCGATGTGCGACAGTACCAGAAGGGCATGCTT
>JBFFOS010000061.1:0-16273 GCA_041574375.1 Woeseiaceae bacterium | reverse complement strand
TGAATGGCCTGCAGACGATCCATACGCTCGTTCAGCATGTCCGAATTGTTCAGTGTCTGTCCCAACGTCATGTAGGCAAGGGCCGACATCACGCCGAAGATGGCCAGTGCTACAAGCACCTCGATGAGCGTGAACCCCCTTGTACGTGAGGCACCCGTCATGATGTGGGCCCATCGGGGACTGGTCCTGCGGGAACGCCACTAGGCTGCCAGATCTGGCTGGACGAGCCAACCGCTACAGGTTCACCGATGAACCCGGTTACGGTTCGAATTACGTAGTCACTTTCCGCGTGGGTGATGGAAACATCGACGCGCATGAAATTCTCGATACCGGTTTCGGATACGACCGCACGCCACGACCAGGTGGAATTGGCGTATTCCACATCGCCACTCGTGGTGCTGACTTCGGGCACCGTGTTTGCAAGGCGCATTTCGGTGATCTTGTTCTGAGCAATCCAGCTTGCGTAGGTGCGCTCGCGCATGGCGTTTGCGGCGTCAATCATCTGGTTCATGCTGGCAGCGACCGCTGTCAGAGAGAGAGCCACGATGGTCAGGGCGACCATGACCTCGATCAGCGTGAATCCCCTAGACCTCGTCATCATCACCGAACTCGATCTGGCCGAGAACATCGCCGCGCATGACCAGCTGCTGATCGGTTTGCGGGCGGCGCAAGCGGATTTCGTACGCAGTCGACTCGCCGCTGGCGAAGATGAACAAGTGCGGCACATAAGGCTTGGCGCCGGCAGACAGCATTGGCTTGTCCGGGTCGTCGAGTTTCTTCGGATCGTTCTCAAGGCGAATTCGCTTTTCGTCGATATAGAGTTCGAACTCGAGTCCTTCCGGGAGGTATCGCAGTCTGTACAGGTCGTCGCCCGGTATCTCCGCCCATAAACGAGTAAGCGGGTCGAATTCGATAAAGCGATACGACGACGTCATGACCTCCACACCGAACTCCCGGCCCTGAAGTAATGCCTCGTCCTGAATGGTTTCGATCACGCTTGCAAGGCGCAGGCGCTCCTTGTCGAGCTCTGCATCCTCGCCCACGAGGCCCACGGACAGGAGTGCCATCGATACGATCGTCGCCACGATAACGATGACGACCAGAATCTCGATCAGGGTGAAGCCTTGGTTACGTTGCCTGTTCTGCATCAGGACGTGCTAACAGGGACCCGGTCTACTCGGAATCCCAGTTCCCGATATCAGCATCAAGACCTTCGCCACCGGGACGGCCATCGCGACCCAACGTGTAGATGTCAATCTCACCATTATTGCCCGGGTTCAGATACTGGTAAGGGTTGCCCCAGGGGTCCTTCGGCATGCGATCGAGATAGCCACCCGGTTTCCAGTTGCGCACAGTCGGATCGTTCGGCTTTGTAACAAGCGCCTCGAGTCCTTGTTCTGTGGTCGGGTATGCGAAGTTGTCGAGGCGGTAGAACTTGAGTGCGTTCTCGATATTCGCCAACTCGGCTTTCGCCTTGGTTATCTGCGCATCATCGACGCGACCAATTACGTTGGGCGCCACAATGGCGGCAAGGATGCCGATAATGATGACCACGACCATGATCTCGATCAAAGTAAAACCTGCCTGTCGAGACAGGCGGATGGGTGTAATTACGAAATCCTTCACTGGCGGTGCTCCAAGCGTTTGCAACGATGCAACGACGCTTAATTGACTCTGAATTAGTGTAAACGTCAGTATACCAAACATGGGGTTGGACAAAGCTTCTGAAATTCAGCATCTGAGCCGCTGCTGGCATCTGGCTGCGGTGGCCGCGGTCATCGCCGTTGCATTGCAACTCGGCGGTGACGGTGTGCGGGAGGCGCTTGCATACAACAGGGAATACCTGGCGTCCGGGCAGCTCTGGCGCCTGGCCACGGGCCATTTTGTGCATCTTGGCTGGACGCACCTGTTACTCAACCTCAGTGGCCTGGCGCTCGTTTTCTGGCTGGTCGGCCACGCCTTCAGCTGGCGCCAGTGGCTTTACATCACAGGTATAAGCATTGCGACCATCGACGCAGGGTTCTGGTTCCTGTACGCGGAGCTGGGCTGGTACGTCGGGCTCTCGGGGCTCCTGCATGGTCTGCTCGCTGCCGGGTTGCTGCGGGGACTGCTGGCGCGGGATCGAGAAAGCTTGATTCTGGCCGCGTTCGTCGTGGCAAAGCTTGCCTGGGAGCAGTTTGGTGGACCATTGCCAGGTTCGGAGAGCACATCGGGCGGGACGGTTATTGTCGACGCGCACCTCTACGGGGCCTTGGGCGGCCTTATGGGGGCTGCTTCGATGTGGCGTAGAGTCCGCTCGACGTCGTCTATATAATGCGCCGCACCTGTCGAGGTCGACCACAAACCGAGGATAGACAATGACCCAGTTTTTCAATGCGACCGCCCTGGATGGCGAAATCGCGCTCGTTACGGGCGCATCACGAGGCATTGGTGCCTCGATCGCCGCAGCGCTGGCCGCGGCGGGTGCTCGCGTCGTTGGCACGGCGACCAGCCAGGGCGGTGCCGATGGAATTTCGGCCGCACTGGGTGACAAGGGTCGGGGAATTGTCCTCAATATTGCGGACCAGGACTCGGTCAATGCAGCCATCAAGGACATCCAGGCCAATGAGGGCAGCCCGACGATCCTCGTGAATAACGCCGGAATAACGCGTGACAATCTGCTCATGCGTATGAAGCAGGAGGAATGGGACGACGTCATCGCGACGAACCTGACCGGGACATTCAGTGTGTCCAAGGCCTGCCTGCGAGGCATGATGAAGGCCAAAAAAGGCCGCATCATCAATATCGCGTCGGTCATTGCAGTGATGGGTAACGCGGGTCAGGCTAACTATGCGGCGACCAAAGCCGGCATGATTGGCTTCTCCAAGTCGCTGGCCAGGGAAATCGGCTCACGGGGTATTACGGTAAATGTGGTCGCACCGGGCTTTATCGATACCGATATGACCAAAAACCTGCCTGAAGAGAATCGGGCCGCGATGCTGGGCCAGGTGCCCCTCGGGCGCCTTGGCGATGGTGGCGATATTGCCAATGCGGTGGTGTTTCTGGCCTCCGCTGCAGGCGCGTATATCACGGGGGAAACCCTGCATGTCAACGGCGGCATGGTGATGGATTAAAACGCTATAGATTGGACGATTCGATTAACATACAATGGCAGCCCAGAACGGGCGCGGACCTTGGAAAATCAAGAGCTTAGCACCCCATAGGGCGGGTTTTGCATCGCTCTGAAGCGCGGCGAACACATGAAATCAGAGTCTTCTCAGGAGAAGCGATCACTATGAGCAGTATTGAAGAACAAGTTAAAAGTATTGTTGCAGAGCAACTCGGCGTCAAAGAAGACGAAGTCACGAATGATGCTTCTTTTGTCGATGATCTGGGCGCTGACTCGCTCGACACCGTTGAACTGGTAATGGCACTCGAAGAGGAATTCGAAACAGAAATTCCCGATGAAGAAGCCGAGAAGATCACTACGGTCCAGCAGGCCATTGACTTCGTGACTGCTCGCCAGAGCGACAGCTAAGCAAGCAGGCGCGGCGCTTGTCGCCGCGCCTCGTTTTCCCGTTCCGAACGGCAGTTCTGCCAACAACACACGGATAGATTCTTGAGTAAACGACGCGTCGTAATTACCGGCATGGGCATCGTCTCACCGGTAGGTAGCACCTTGGATGATGCCTGGCGAAACGTTTACGAGGGTAATTCCGGCATCGTGGTCGTCGAGGATTTCGATACGAGTACGTACCCGACGCGCATAGCCGGTCTCGTACAGGGCTTTGACGTCGACGCTTACCTTGCCAAGAAAGACCAACGCAAGAACGACCCGTTCATCCACTACAGCGTCGGCGCTTCTGTCGATGCCATCCGGGACTCGGGAATCGAGATTACTGAAGAGAATGGCCACAGGGTCGGCGTCGCGCTGGGTGCCGGCATTGGTGGTATTCAGACCATCGAAGACAATCTCAAGAAAATGTTCGAAGGCGGCGTGCGCAAAGTCTCGCCATTCTTTATTCCGGGAAGCATCATCAACATGGCGTCCGGCCAGGTAAGCATCCTGCAGCACATCACCGGACCCAATATTTCCATCGTGACGGCCTGCGCCACGTCAACACATTGCATTGGCCTTGCCGCGCGCAGCATCGAACACGGCGATGCAGACGTCATGCTCGCTGGTGGCGGCGAGCACTCAACGTCGCCGCTTGCAATGGCCGGATTTTGCGCCGCAAGGGCCATGTCGACCCGCAATGATGATCCCAAGGCTGCAAGTCGTCCCTACGATATAGACCGCGATGGTTTTGTCATGAGCAACGGAGCCGGAACGGTCGTGCTCGAAGAGTACGAACATGCAAAAGCTCGCGGGGCAAAGATTTATGCTGAACTCATCGGTTTTGGAATGAGCAGCGATGCGTACCACATTACGCTGCCGCCCGCGGATGGCGAAGGCGCGCGCAAGTGCATGACGGCGGCGATCCGGGACGCAGGTATAGACCCGTCGGATATCGACTATATCAATACACACGGAACCTCGACCCCGGCGGGCGACATTGGCGAGACGAACGGCATCAAACGAGCGTTCGGCGATCATGCCAGGAAGGTGATGATCAGTTCGACCAAGTCGACGACAGGCCACCTGCTCGGAGCGGCCGGCGTTGCGGAAGCAATTTTCTGCGTGCTGGCCTTAAAGAACCAGGTTATCCCACCGACAATTAACCTGGACAATCAGGATCCGGAGTGCGACCTGGATTACACGCCCAATGTTGCGCGTGATGCCAAGGTGCGAACGGTTCTTTCCAACTCGTTCGGGTTTGGCGGCACAAACGGAAGCTTGATCCTTCGAGCAATTGACTGAGCTGGTTCGCGAGATCGCGGGCCCATCGGACCTGCGGCAACTGCACCGCGAGTATCCGTCGCGCTACCCATTCTTACTGCAAAGCACCGGCCGGGGAGGGGCGCTGAATCGTTATGACATTCTTTTTGCATTTCCTGGCGAGGCCCTGGTAGCCGGTTCGGGTACAAACTTTCTCGACGAACTCGATACCCGCTGGCAGCGAGAAAGGACGGACACGGGTGCGAACAGATTGCCATTCACTGGCGGTTGGTTCCTGTATCTCGGGTATGAGCTTGCTGCTGAAATAGAGCCCGGGCTGCGGCTGAAACCCGACACAATTCTGCCTGCGGCATTCGCGGTCCGCTGCCCGGTGGGACTGGTTTTCGACCACCACGTATCCCGTTGCTTTTTGGTGTGTGAGACACCTGGCTGTGTCAACAGGGAACAATTGCAGGCCGACATCGACTCTCTCCAGCGAGACTGTTCCGCTGCCCAAGCGAAAGTCATTTCTGTCCAGGAAGAAGAACCAACGCTGTTTACTGACGCAGTTGTGCGCGCCAAGAACTACATCGCCGAAGGCGATGTCTACCAGGCAAACCTGTCACGGGAATGGGCTGCCCTGATGGACGGTTCCCCGGATGCAAGCGACATCTACGAGGTCTTATGCAAATCAAATCCCGGGCCATTTGCGGGCATGGCCCGTTGGCGTGATATCGAGATAATTTCCTCTTCGCCCGAGCGCCTCCTCGAGGTAAGAGACGGCGTTGCGTCGACTCGCCCGATTGCGGGGACGCGACCACGTTCCGACGATGTTGCAGTGGATGACAATCTGTCGGCCGAGTTGTTTGCACACCCGAAAGAGCGGGCTGAGCACATCATGCTGGTCGACCTTGAACGTAACGATCTGGGTCGTATATGCGAGGCAGGGACAGTCGAAGTCAACGAGTTGATGGTGCTCGAGAGCTACGCGCATGTGCACCACATTGTCTCGAACGTGCAGGGTCAATTACGTGGTGACGTGACTCCCGGAAAGGCAATAGCCGCGGTGTTTCCCGGCGGAACCATCACCGGGTGTCCGAAGGTTCGTTGCATGGAGATCATCAGTGAACTCGAGCAGGGCCCGCGCGGCGCCTACACCGGGTCCTTTGGGTACCTGAACAGGGATGGAAGTCTCGATCTGAATATCCTCATTCGCACGATCGTCAAGCAAGGCAACAAGGTGACCTTTCGGGCGGGTTCAGGCATTGTCGCTGACTCGGATCCGGAGGCCGAACTCCAGGAAACACGAGCAAAAGCCGAGGGCATGTTGCGAGCGATAGCACGATGACCGAATGGTACGAAGTCAGCGAAGAGCGGCGCATCATCGATCCCGACGAGCGCGGGTTCCAGTACGGTGACGGTCTGTTCGAGACTATCGCCATTCGTCACGGGGAACCGCGGCTCTGGGACTATCATGTCCGGCGACTCGAAGCCGGCTGCAAACGGCTGGCATTGAAGCCCCCAGCGGTTGCCGCACTGCGGCACCAACTGGGCACGGCTATTGCCCAGAGCGCTCGCGACAGCGATTTCTGCACAGGGAAAATCATTGTTACCGCGGGCATATTGCAACGAGGCTACGGACGGCCAACACCAACCGATCCCTCGATTTATATCGGCGTATTTCCTGCAGTTCCCGTCAGCCAGCCAGCGTATGAGAAAGGCGTCGCGACCATGTTGTGTGAAACCCGGCTGGCCGTCGGTTCACCCGTTGCGGGCCTCAAGACGCTCAACAGGATTGAACAGGTACTTGCCAGATCGGAGTGCCTCCCCACCGGTGCTTTCGAAGGGCTCACACTCGACGCTGACGGACGCCTCATCTGCGGTACTATGAGCAACGTGTTTGTTGTCAGGAACAAGACGATCGCGACGCCGGCTCTCGATCGTTGCGGTGTGGCCGGGACCATGCGCCAGTTCGTCCTCGACCTTCGCGAGAAGCAGGGAAACGACGTCCAGGTCTGCGACCTGGAGTGGGACGAGCTGGTTGCGGCTGATGAAGTATTCATTACGAACAGCCAGATGGGGCTGGTGCCAGTCCATCGCTGCGGCGACCAACAGTGGGAAATCGGTAGCGTAACGCGCGACGTGATGAAGCTGTTGGCCGACAATGGTATTGCCGAGTGTCGTCTATGAAACGTATTGCCATTATCCTGTTCGTCGCTGCCGCCCTTGTTGCCGGGCTGGCCACCGCGGGCATCTGGCAGATGAACCGGTTCATGATCTCCGAAGTAAACCTGCCCGCAGACGGCGCTGTGTTCGAGGTCCCACCGGGAAGCTCGTTCGCCGCCGTTACCGGCAAGCTCGTGGACAACGGCATTATCGAAAGTGATTTCTGGTTTCGCCTGTATGCTCGCTGGAGCGGCGAAGCGGGCCGCATCCACGCAGGCGAGTACATAATTGAACAGGGCGCAACGCCGAAGTCTCTGCTCGAGCAATTTACAAGCGGTGCGGTCCGCCTTTATTCCTTCACCATCATTGAAGGCTGGAATCATCGGGAACTGTTGCGGGCCCTGCATGCGCATGACGCCATCGATGTGACCATGACAGACGAAGACTGGCCCGCGCTAATGGAGTCGCTCGGCGCACAGGTCACGCACCCGGAAGGCTTGTTCCTGCCCGAAACCTACCGGTTTCCTCGCAACACATCGGATCGCGAGCTTCTCTCGCAGGCCTATAAGCAGATGATGAGGGTCGTTGATGAGGAATGGCAGGCTCGCAGTGAAGCCACGCCGGTCGATACACCCTATGAAGCGCTCATACTTGCCTCGATCGTGGAAAAAGAGACCGCGCGCGCCGACGAACGGTCGCGCATTGCCGGCGTGTTCGCGAGACGACTGGAAAAACGCATGCGCCTGCAAACGGACCCGACCGTCATTTACGGGATCGGCCCGGGCTTTAATGGCAACCTGACCAGAAAAGATCTGCGGGCGGATACGCCATACAACACTTATACTCGCCATGGCTTGCCGCCAACGCCGATTGCGATGCCCGGTCGTGCAGCTATCAATGCCGCACTGAACCCGGCTGCAGGCGAAGAACTGTTTTTTGTGGCGACGGGCCTCGGTGATGGTGGTCACACATTTTCCGTAACCAAGACGGAGCACGACGCAGCCGTTGCGGCATACCTGAAACAACTCAGAAAGAACCGCCGGGAAGGGCGCTGACATGGAACGTGGCAAATTCATTAGCATTGAGGGCATTGAGGGGGTCGGCAAGTCGACGAATATCGACGCGCTAGTCGAGCACATTGAAGCCGCCGGCCATAAAGTCCTGACCACGCGCGAGCCGGGTGGCACGCCATTCGCTGAGGACATTCGGGACATCCTGATGAACCGCAGTGATGAACCGGTTCCGGAAATAGCCGAGTTATTGCTGATGTTTGCGGCGCGCTCATTTAACGTCAACAACGTAATTTTGCCGGCGCTCGAGGCTGGCACCTGGGTCGTCTGCGATCGGTTTACGGACTCCAGTCGTGCCTACCAGGGGGGCGGACGCGGCCTTCCAATGGAAACGATAGACCAGATTGCGGATTGGGTGCATGGCGATACATGGCCTGACCTGACGATCCTCCTGGACGCCCCGGTCGAAATCGGTATGGAACGGGCGGGCACACGCAGCGCACCCGACCGCATTGAGCAGGAACGGCATGATTTCTTTGAGCGGGTACGTGAGTGTTATCTGCAAATTGCGTTACGCGAGCCAGAGCGATTCGTCGTTATCGATACCACCCGCAGTATTGACGAGGTACGAGCCGACATTGCGATGCTTGCGGAGCAGATCTTATATCTTCCATCACTTTAAGTAATCCTCCAATATTATTGATTTTATGGAAATAAGTTGGCTAAGCTCATTCGTTGAATCCTGGCAGGACAGGACCAGGCAGGGCCGCATTCCCCATGCTGTGCTGCTCGCCGGGCCGGTTGGCGTCGGAAAACGAGCGGCCGCGCGATGGATGGCGGCAACCACGCTCGGCATCAAAACGACGGCCCTGCCGAGCCACACAGAGGCCATTCACGAACACGCAGATTTGCGCTGGGTGACTCCGCCTGAGGGCAAGGAATCCATTGGTATCGAGCAGATACGGGAGCTGGTGCGCGCGCTCGGCCTCACGAGTTACGAAGGTGGTGGCAAAGTTGCCGTGATCGAGCCTGCGAACGCCATGACGATCAGTGCCGCCAACAGCCTGCTGAAGACGCTAGAGGAACCACCAGGCGATACCTTGCTTATCCTGGTGGCTGATCGTGCGGGCAAGCTTCCCGCGACGATTTTCAGCCGTTGTCAGCGAATCGACCTGGCGCCGCCGCCCGAGCCCGAGGCATTGGCCTGGCTGGATCGATTACAGCCCGGCGCCGCCTGGGCAGAGGCGCTGCGAGGGGCCGGAGGAGCGCCTCTCGCCGCCATTCGGGCTCTCGAAAGCCTCGAGACCGGTGCGGCATTGGCGCGCGACCTCAACGCGCTGGGGCGGGGCACCGGATCGGCCGTAGAGGTGGCTGCGCGCTGGGCGAAAATATCGCCCGGATTTGTTCTCAACTGGTTGGCACAGCAGGTGAAACTGGGCCTGATTGCCTGTTCTGCGGGGCGCGATAAGGCCGCCGGGCTGGTGATTGACGATTCTGTGCTGCGGCGCATGGACAGGCGAAATTTGTTCTGCTATCTAGACATAATCAATCGCCTGCGTGGACAGCCCGCCGGCTCGTACAACGTGCATGTGACGCTGGAAGGGCTGTTGATCGACTGGGCAGAGGGTCTGCGGGATTGCAGGCTGGATGGGCCGACGGACGGCATGAATCTGATGCTTTCGGGGCATTAAGGGCTTTAACAAGGGAAGACAATGAGCAAACCAGGACTGCTGACACTCACCATCAAGGACAAGAGCGCCCTGTACCTCGCGTACATGCCTTACGTCGTCAATGGCGGTCTGTTCATACCTACCAATAGTTCGTACCGACTCGGCGACGAGGTGTTCATGCTACTCAACCTCATGGGTGAAGAAGAGAAGATCCCGGTGGCCGGGACCGTCATCTGGATGACGCCCAAAGGGGCACAGGGCAAGCGTACGGCCGGTATCGGCGTGCAATTCTCTGACCAGGATCAGGGTAATACGCAACAGAAGATCGAGAACTACCTGGCCGGTGCGTTAGGTGGCGATAAACCTACTCATACGATGTAGGTAGTGCGTTACCCGCCAGGCGGGCTCCTAAAAAGACCTATGCGTTCTCTGCGTTAATTCCGCCCTGCAGCACATAGGCGTTGTAACCGCGCTCACTCAGGATATAGGCACCCGCAGAACTTCGGCGGCCCGTATCGCAGCAAACCACGTACTTCTTGCTTTTGTCGAGCGTCGAGATTTTGAGGCGTATGAAGTAAAGCGGAATGTTGATTGCACCGTCGAGGTGCTGATTTTCGAACTCGCTCGGGAGGCGGACATCGAGCCATTGGCCGCCGGTACGAATGATGTCTTCGGCCTGCGCCAGCGTCACCCAATCGAGCATCGGCTCGTTCAGCAACTTCTTGAAGTCTTCCTTGCCGAGGCGCATAACGGCGCCGTCACACTGCATGGTCACCGTCGCGTTGCGCTTGGCTTCGGAAATGAGGGCTTCTTCACCGAACGTATCACCAATGTTCAGTTCGGCCAGCTTGATCCCTTCCTTGCTGAGCGGAGTTTCTCGCGTAACCACAGCGGAACCGCGAATCAGAACGTAGAAATAATCTCCTTCAGCGCCTTGCTTCAGAATCACATCGCCCGAGCGATAGTTGATCTGCTGCATACGCATGAAGATTGCCTGGATGTTGGCCGGAGGAATCTTGTGGAATGCCTTCGTCTGCAACAGCATGGTCATCCAGTCTTCGCCGCCCTGGTCAGACTTACCTTGCAGCTCGGACACTTCGTAAGTGCCGGTCTGGTCCCAGGTCAACATGACATCGAGGAGGTCGCTGTCGATTGAAATGAATCGGACGCGGTCGCGCGCCTTGCCAGTCACGCGGCGAGGAAAAACGGGCGCGACCGGGTTCCGCGCAACTTCGGAGCCGCCCTCAACTTTGCCAACGACCTTTGCGTGGTCAACGAGTTCCAGGATGCCCGAGATAACGTATATCGTGCGTTTCTCGGTATCACCTTCCTTGAACAGCAGCTGGCCGGGCGACAGCTCACGGATCTGCACCTTGCGCGCAAGCGCCGCAAGGTTGTCACGTTTGAGGCCATCCAGCGGGGAAAACCCCCTGAGCAGCTCCGTGCTTACCTGCTCATCTGCCATTGATCATCCTGTTTTCACTCGACATTCGCTTGTTGCTATTCGTATTAAGTCAAGCCCGCATTCTACCTTCAATTCAACAACTTCCGGAACCTTCTGTAGCTCGCAGCGTGAAGCACCGCACAGTTTGCAGGCGGGCAATTACCCATGTGTGACGCCGTTCACAGGACCGACCAACCACTGTGTGGCGCAAATCGCTCTCCGTGGCGCTCCGCTAGCGATTTCAGAGCGGCCACGACCGCGTCAAAGCCGCGCTCGCGGGCATAGTTGATGGGGCCACCGCGGAAGGGCGCAAAACCCGTTCCGAAGATCACGCCCGCATCCAGCATGTCTGCATCGGCGACAACACCTTCGCTCAGGCACGCAACCGCCTCGTTCACCATCGGAAGAATCAAGCGGTCCTCAATGTCTTCTGGTACCGGTCCGCCGCCGGCAGCCGGCTTCACCGCTTTGCCATTCTCCCAGCGGTAGTATCCCTGGCCGGTCTTGCGACCGAGCAGTCCGCCATCAACCAGCTCGGCGAGACCATTCTCCGGTACCTCGCGATTTGACGCCGCGGTCAGTATTCCAGCCACGTGCTGGGCAATATCGAGACCGACGCTATCAACGAGTTCGATCGGCCCCATCGGCATACCAAAGCGCACGGCCGCCTTGTCTATTTCAACCAGCGGCACGCCCTCGTGGGCAAGCGCCATAGCTTCACCCATGTAGGGCGCGAGAACCCGATTGACCAAAAAACCTGGTGAACTGGAGCATTCCAGCGGGAACTTGCCGATACCTTTCGTAAACGCGAAACCGATATCCATAGCTTCCTGATCAGTGTCTTCGCAGCGGATGACTTCGACCAATGGCAGCATGGCCACAGGATTGAAAAAGTGCAGGCCGATAAAGCGTTTTGGTTCATCGAGAACGGTGCGCAGCTCTTCCAGGCGAATACTCGATGTGTTCGTCGCCAGCAATGCACCCGGTTTCATTTTTGCCTGCAGGGCTTTGTAGAGTTCCTGCTTGGCTTCGAGGTTTTCGTAGATTGCTTCAATGATCAGGTCCGCGTCGGCAACACCATCGCCCGCAACGTCTGAACGCAGCCGCTCAGCAGTCTGGGTCCGTTTGGCTTCATCCCGAACCCGTTTACCAAACAACTTCTGCGCGCGCTGCAGTGCAGGGTCGATATACTTCTGCTCGCGATCCTGAAGTGTCACATTCAGGCCTCGCAGCGCGCACCAGGCGGCAATATCACCACCCATGACGCCCGCACCGACAACATGAACATTCTCTACCTTCTTGTCGGTCTCGTTGCCCTGTTTCTTGAGTTTGCCCTGCAGGAAAAATACGCGAATCAGGTTGCGGGACGTATCGGTGGACATGACCTTTCCGAAACTTTCGGCTTCCGCGTCGTACCCCGTCTTCGACGACGCCCCATGTTTGGCCCAAAGATCGATCATCGCGTACGGAGCAGGGTAGTGATCCTTGCGGGCCTTGCCTGCCACCTGCTTGATGAGCATGTTGCGAACGAATGGACGGAATGGTCCGAAACCCATCAGCCGATCGATGAGGGGTGCCTTCGACTTCGGCGGTTTGCTCGTAATCAGCTTTTTCGCTACGTCACGCCATTCATTCTCACCAGCTATGCGGTCAATCAGGCCAATCGTCAGGGCTTTCGCTGAATTGACCGGGTTGCCCGTCAGCATCAACTGCATGCCTGCGCGCACGCCGCAGATCTGCACGGCGCGAACGGTGCCGCCAAAACCGGGGTGTAATCCCAGCTTCACTTCCGGCAGGCCGAAGATTTTGCTGTCACCCGGTGGGCCGATCCGGTAGTCGAAGAACATGCTGATCTCGAGCCCGCCGCCAAGGCAGACGCCGTTGATTGCCGCAACAGTCGGGCAAGGCAGCGCTTCAAAGCGTCTGAAGACGCCCTGGCCCAACTTACCGAGCCGGGCCACTTCTTCGGCCGACCCGAAATCCGAGAATTCGGTAATGTCGGCGCCCATGATGAAACTGCCGGGCTTACCCGAGTACAGCACGAGTCCCTTGGGCGGCTGTTCCTCGAGTTGGTCGAGGAGACCGTTTAGCTCCTCAATTACGTAGGACGCCAGTACGTTGGCCTTGGCGTCTGCTTTGTCGAAACACAACCAGGCGATGCCTGCTGCATCCGTTTCAAGTTTCCAGTGTTGGGTCATTGGTCTTTCTCTTGGCTACGCCAGCTCAAAGTCACATACGAGTGGCAAGTGATCGGAATGGCGTACGTTCGGCACTTCGAAGTGCGTGACGCTGATGCCATCCTGGTAAAGCACGAAGTCGAGTTCCTTGCGCGGAGCACGACTCGGATAGGTGGGAATGCTGGTAGTGTTGGCGGATCTCAGGCCTGCCGCCTTCATGAAGAGGTAGATTTCGTTCTCGCCCCAGAATGTGTTGAGGTCTCCGGCGACGACGACCGGCTTTTCCGTCTCCTGAATCAAGTCATAGAGCCGACGCAACTGCAGGTGTCGATGCCTGTATTTCAGCGACAAATGCACGAGAAAAATGGCGAAGTCATCCATCTCGAGTTCAATAATGAGCCGCTTGATCCCCGTGTCGAAATAATGGAAGCGTTCGCCATGCACGCGCGGTGCCGCCATGAATGCGTTACCTTGCTTACGAATGATCGGCAGGATCTGGTTGAACGATTTTTCGCCATACTTGGTCTCGTATGACGTATTCATGCCCAGGTCCGATGCGATCTTCTCTGCCTGGTTGACCTTGCGGCTGCGAATAGATCCTGTATCGACCTCTATGAGGCCAACGACGTCAGGGTCCACCGATTTGATGAACCGGGTAATCTCCGGAAGTACCGACTGGTTCCCGAGCACATAACCCGCCCCTGGAAGCGGCATGTGCATGCTTGCACCGCCGCCAACCGCGTACCGGATGTTATATAAAAGAAGCCGCATGCGGCGCTACGATACCTAATCACCCAAACTATGGAAACAGGACTGAGCGGTTGTCCAACGAATTGGCTAAACTACTGCACAAACTGGCCAGATAAGGAGCCTCTGGTGTCTGAAAGCAATCCCATTCGCGTATTTGCAACGCACAGTTTCGAAGAAAGTGACGACTACTTGCGCGTGTTCGAATTCCTCGAAAGCGTGGACCGATTCTACTACCTGAATGTCAGTAAACCTGAAAATCTGCCCACCACCGGCGGAGCCCAGGCAATCAAAGACGAGTTGATCAACCAGATCAAGGCTGCCGAGGCCATGTTTGTGCTTGCCTCAACGTATGAACAGAACAAGGAACTCGTCAACTTCATGATGGATGTGGCCAATGCGAACAAGATCAACATGATCTTGATCAAACCGTTTGGCGGCGTCCAGGAAACACCTCCCGAGCTGGTGTCGCGCTGCGCAGAGGTCATCGAATGGAATGACAGGGAGATGGCCGATTCCCTGAAACGACAGGCGCGGGGTGAAGATACATCCCGCTGGGAAGTCATCGATTTTCCGGGTTTTGATGAAAATGGGCCAGTAGAAAACTAAAGAAAACAATATCTTAAAAACTATTATTAAAGTCGAATAACATATGCGGCCCGTCATCATCGCCCATCGAGGAGCGTCCGGACATCTGCCGGAGCATACGCTTGCTGGCAAAACGCTCGCCTACGCCATGGGCGCCGATTACCTCGAACAGGACGTCGTCGCCACCCGCGATGATGAGCTTGTCGTTTTCCACGATATTCACCTGGATCGCGTAACCGATGTCGCGCGGCGCTTTCCCACGCGGGCTCGGGCCGATGGCCGGTTCTATGCGCGCGACTTCAACCTTGCGGAAATCGAGACCCTGCGAGTGCATGAGCGCACCGACGCTGCAGGAAACCCGGTCTACGCTGGCCGATTTCACTCTGCCGGAGAAGATTTTCGGGTTCATACCCTTGAGCGCGAACTCGAACTCGTCGCGGACCTGTGTGACAAGGGAGGGCGGCAGGTAGGTATCTATCCGGAAATCAAGCATCCCGCCTGGCACCGCGCAGAAGGTGTGGACATTACTCCGCTAATGCTCGAACTGCTCGCACGTTTCGGCTACATAGCTCACGGAGACCCGGTCTACCTGCAGTGCTTTGATGAATATGAACTGAGGCGGATCAGGCACGATTTCGGGTCGAGACTAAAACTCGTTCAGCTGATCGGGGAGGACGACTGGTCCACCGAGCTGACGAATTTTGCGGCAATGCGCAGTCAGCGTGGGATGAAGAGACTTGCACGAACCGTGGACGCGGTCGGGCCCTGGGTGAACCGACTCTACCGACATCGCGCTAAGGACGGAAAAATGAGTCCGAGCGGACTGGTTGAAAGAGCTCACAAGGTCGGGCTGGCTGTTCATCCCTACACGTTTCGGCGCGATGATCTGCCGCCCGGCTTTGCGTCTTTTGAGGAACTGATTCGCTTTTGCGCGCGTGATTTGCTCGTCGATGGGCTGTTCACCGACTTTCCGGGCGCCGTGTCGGAGCTGTTGCGAAGGATTTTCTGACAGGGCGCCTCTAACGCGCATTGAGAACAGAATACGGATCCAATGCAGGGACGCTCAACATGAAAACAGGGACGACGCTGCGTGTCATTGTCACCGCGGTTATGGTGTGCGCAAGCTACAGTGCCGTAGCTGAATCAGCCACCCAATTTGAACTCAAAAAATACGAAGGCCAGGTTGTCGTACTGGACTTCTGGGCCTCATGGTGCGCGCCGTGCCGCCGGTCCTTTCCCTGGCTTAATGCCATGCACGCAAAATACTCCAGCCAGGGACTCGTGATTATCGGCGTCAATGTCGACAATGATCCCGCTGCCGCCGCCACATTCCTGGAGGAGTTTCCGGCGGAATTCCAGATTCACTATGACACCGACGCAGTCCTGGCGAGGCAATACGACATCCAGGGCATGCCAAGCTCTGTCGTCATCGGCAGAGACGGTGAAATCGCAGATACGCATATCGGCTTTAAAGTGAAGCGTCAGAACGAATATGAAGCCATATTGGTCGCGGCTCTCAACGAGGGTGCTGAATGATGATGAAGAGAATCCTGTCGGCCGTGATGCTGATTGCAGATCCGCTCGAAGCTGCCACTGATGATCACATGTATTTCAGCAAGGAAGCCTCGAGCGGCGGGCGCCGCTTTGGTGGCGGCGGATGCGGGTGTAATTTA